>JACMMY010000001.1 GCA_014378805.1 Moraxellaceae bacterium | reverse complement strand
TACTACAAACATGAATAGTCTCTAGAATCAATGCATCACCAAAAATGGATTTCGCTAAAGCGCGTTCACCCTCCGTCAAAACACGACTGGACGAAGTCGCCAATGAAGTGATTTTTCGAGAAAAGTCATTTGCAAAATCCGTTAATATTTTCATGATTAACGCATCCGATTGGCATGGTCTTGACTACAGAATAAACGCCCCTGCAACACAACTGCTTGATCGACACGCACTAACAAACCGCAATATACACAAGCTTTTAATTCTATTGGTGCTTGCGTTACAGTGCTTTCAGATCGAGCAAATCGCAAGATCAAACGAATCACGACGTATAAAAAAACGCAAATAATGATAAGTTTCAGCATTTAGAATCATTCACCTTAAGAAAGTTGAGATATTGTACGATGAATTTTTATACGACCAAGTCACACTTTACCTTAAAAATCATTACTGCATTTTCTGTATAAATGCCGCCGCCTACGATATAGTGGTCGCACATAAATTATAGTCACAGCCGCCCATAAACAGGGTGCGCTTTCTTTGGAAATTTGATCAAAAATGAGTGTTTTAACCCTCGCACTAGCGCAATCTAACTTTCTTGTCGGCGATATCGCGGGCAATACTAAAAAAATTATTGAACAATCTAACATTGCACGCGAAAAAGGCGCGCAAATTATTGTATTCCCTGAGCTGGCAATTACGGGTTATCCACCTGAAGATTTATTGCTCCGCCCTAGTCTCGCCCTGCGTGTCAATGCTGCTTTGGCAGAAATAGAAACGGTTGAAGGCATCGTGGTGGTGGTTGGCTACCCATTAAATGAAGGCAAAAAACGCTTCAATAGCGCAGGCGTCTTCGCGCAAGGCCAGCAACGTGGCACGTATCGCAAACAAAAATTACCGAATTATAGCGTGTTCGATGAAGCGCGTTATTTCGAATCGGGTAAAGACAGCGTGATTTTTGAAATCAGTGGTCGTAAAGTCGGTCTACTGATTTGTGAAGACATTTGGCATCGTCAACCGATTAAAACATTGAAAGACAATGGTGCGGAATTAGTTTTAGTTCTTAACGCATCACCGTTCCAAATTGGTAAACAAGAACTTCGCCGTTCACTCCTCACCCATCGCGCGCAAGAAAATAGCATTGCGATTGCTTCGGTCAACTTGGTCGGTGGACAAGATGATCTCGTGTTTGATGGCGGCTCATTGGCGATCAACCCTGATGGTCAAGTTGCGGCAGAAGCTGGTCGTTTTGAAAGCGAATTGTTGCTCGTAAACTTTGATCTGGAACAGCGTGCATTTGTCGCACAAGAGCCACTCAAACCACTCCCAAAACTTGCTGAAATCTACCAAGCACTTGTGCTTGCAGTCAGTGATTATGTCAATCACTCAGGCTTCCCAGGTGTGATCATCGGATTATCGGGCGGAATTGATTCAGCATTGTGTTTAGCAATTGCCGTCGATGCGCTCGGTGCGGAACGTGTGAATGCGGTCATGATGCCTTATACCTATACTGCTGCGATC
>JACMMY010000257.1 GCA_014378805.1 Moraxellaceae bacterium | reverse complement strand
TTTTTTGATGATTGACGCTATATCCATGTAAACCTCAATAACACGCTTAAACGATACAAATATTCTGAACACTCATAGAAATTAAACTAATCATCCTAGCAGAGCATATTGATTAGAATTTACACACAGATCAATCCTATAATGCCTCCAAACGAATAACTGTATCTCTTTGGTACTCTTGACTAAGATGTCGCTCAATAAAATCCAATGCTTGAAAATTATTTATGCGAACCAATTCACATTTTTAACATATTCATTGTATCTTTGCACTGATAATATCTAGACACTGATATATATTCAATGCTTCCCCATCCTCGATACTAACGAATGACCTCACGCCCCGCCCGCAAACCACGTCTACCGACGCCGATTACGATTCCGCAAGATGCCGATTACTTACTGGTTTTTCGGGATAATTTAGTCGCGCAAGCAGTAAGTCCACATACGCGTAATGCCTATCTTAGTGATCTGAAACAAGCATTACTCTTTGACGACACGCCAATACCGAAATGGTCAGAAAAAAAAGTCGCTGACTTTTTACTCATGCTGACTCAAGCCGAACGCAGCCCAAGATCGATTGCCCGTTGCTTATCGGCATTGAAGCAGTTTTACAAACTGCAAGTCGCACTCAATGTGCGTTCAGATAATCCGACCGCACATCAGAAAACTCCAGCGCTAGGTCGCCCATTACCCAAGGATTTATCCGAACGCGATGTCGACGACCTGCTCAGCGCACCCAATCTTGACACACCGATGGGGATGCGCGACAAAGCCATGCTCGAGGTATTGTATGCGTGTGGGCTTCGCGTTTCCGAACTGACTGGACTGACGCTTAATGGCATCAACTTAAAATCAGGCGTGATTCGGGTCAAGGGTAAAGGCAGCAAAGAACGACTGGTGCCGCTTGGGGAAATTGCAGTGGAATGGATTTCGCGTTATTTACATAGCGCACGTCCTGAACTGGCACAAGGCTTGGTCACTGACGCGCTGTTTATCACCGTTCGCGGTGGATTTATGACACGGCAAAATTTTTGGCACATGATTAAGCGATACGCTCAGATTGCGGATATTCAAAGTGAGCTCTCGCCGCATACTTTACGTCATGCTTTCGCCACACATTTACTGAATCATGGCGCGGATTTACGCGTGGTACAGATGCTCCTTGGACATAGCGATTTGTCCACCACACAAATCTATACTCATGTTGCACGCGCACGTCTACAAGAATTACATACTGAATTTCATCCACGGGGTTAGTGATTGTTGATCACGTTCAGTGCCAGAGTAGAATCGCAATAACGACATTTTTTAGGAGTTCGATTTCTCGGCCCCTTGATCTAGAACGCACATTTAGTTAAGCCACCACAAAATACTCTTTATAAGTCAAAAAGCTTTTTAGCCTATCTAGATCAACTAAACACTAATTGCCGCGATAGGTTGAGTAACCATATGAGCTGATCAGTAAAGGAATATGATAATGCTCTACCGCACTACCTGCTTTAAACACAACCGGAACCTCAGGAAAGAAAGCGTCTTGTTGACGTTGTTTAAACCAATCGCCTGTTTTAAATGTCACTTTATAAATCGCATCATCAAATTTTTTATTTTCTGGATAAAGTGCGGGGATACGACCTTGTTGATTGGTCTCCCCTTGCGCCAACAGTATCCATTTACCCTCTTTCTGCTCCTCCAATATAACTTTAACACCCGCAGAAGGGAGACCACTTTCTAAGTTAAGCACATGTACACTTAAAGGATTTTGGGCACATACCCAACTTGAAAGCAACGCACTACATATGAATAAAGAAAGCTTTTTCATAACAATAAACTCTTGATTAAACGAAAGACGACATAAACTAGATTTAACTAAAAATTATAAAGATCACTTCGGACTTGAATCAGTTGTTTAAATTCATATTTTTATACGACATTTGTATCGACATGATCTTATTCTATTTCGTTTGACGTTGATTTATAAAAATTTGTATTCAATAGCACACCGACAAGACTGTTCATCCATCCAAAACAACCTCTCACACGCGCACTACATTCTATGATGACTGCAATTTGCTATGATAAGCATAATATTTTACTCGCGTCACTCAGACCACAGACTGAACATCCAAGGATATATACATGAAACTGTTATTGCCTGTTGCTGCCACACTCCTGTTGACCATAAGTGGTTGTAGCAAAGCATCATCAGACACACCATCCACAACACCCGCAAGTGTCGCTGCGACAACGACAACGCAGACCATTGCAGGAAATGCTCCTGAGTCAGTTCGTAAAGCCATCGCTGCTCGCATTCAAAAGGCAGGATTGGATGCAAAAATTGCAGCAATCATCAGCACAGAAATGCCCAATCTTTATTGGGTCACCTTCAATGATGTACCACCCGTTTATATGAGTGGAGATGGTCAGTTTTTACTGCAAGGAGATTTGGTTAAACTTGGCGACAATGAAGTCATCAAAATTTCTGATTCACTCAAGGCCCAAGAAACCAAACGCCTGATTACTGCCATTCCTGAAAAAGATCTGATTATATTTTCACCAGCCTCCAAACCTAAAGCAGTAATCTATGCATTTACTGATGTGGATTGTGGTTACTGCCGTAAACTGCACGGCGAAATCGAACAAATCAATGCTAAAGGGATTGAGGTTCGCTACCTTGCATGGCCACGCTCTGCTGGCGATGTTGCCATCAATCAAGCCGTCTGGTGTAGTGAAGATCGAAAGTCTGCCATCACTACGGCAAAACACGGTTTACCCGTCCAAGCACCTGATTGCAAAAGCCCAGTGCTTGAACAGCGTCGCATCGGTATGCAAATTGGCGTGAATGGGACACCTGCAATCTATAACTCGGATGGTAAATATTTAGGTGGCTATATGCCTGCGAACGATCTGGCAAAGATCCTGAATATCGACGCGAAATAATCCATCAACACCCTGTTTCCTCTCTTCTGAAAACAGACTGAATCGCGTGCTGCACTACTGGAGAAAGCACGCGATTTTGGCTATGATACAGCTCTTTGAAATTTGCACGCGAGGCAACACTTGTGAAACCAGTCAAACTGGCAATTTTGGGTCTAGGAACCGTAGGCGGCGGCGCTGTTCGCTTGCTACAAGACAATGCTGCAGAAATTGCGCGACGCACGGGTCACGAGATTCAAATTACGCATGTGGGTAGCCGTCGTCCGCGCCCTGATCTCGCCTTAGAAGGCGTCAAGCTCAGCGATGACTTACTGAGTATCGTCAAACAAGATGATGTCGATATCGTCATTGAAGTCATTGGCGGAACCACACTCGCACATGATGTTGTGATGACCGCCATCAAACACGGCAAGCACGTCGTGACGGCCAATAAAGCATTACTCGCAGAATACGGCAACGAAATTTTCCAAGCTGCTGAAGCTGCGGGTGTTTATGTAGCCTTTGAAGCGGCAGTTGCGGGTGGAATTCCAATTATCAAAGTGCTACGCGAAGGTTTGTCTGCAAACCGCATCGACTGGCTCGCTGGCATCATCAATGGCACAGGTAATTTCATCCTGACGGAAATGCGTGAAAAAGGTCGTGCGTTTGCGGATGTTTTAGCCGAAGCGCAAGCGCTCGGTTATGCAGAGGCTGATCCAACTTTTGATGTTGAAGGGATTGATGCTGCGCATAAACTGACTTTGCTTGCGTCGTTGGCTTTTGGTATTCCGCTGCAATTTGAAAAAGTTTATACCGAAGGCATTACAAAGCTGACTGCTGAAGACGTGACCTATGCTGAAGAACTCGGCTATCGGATCAAACACTTAGGCATTGCGAAGCGTACCGATGTTGGTTTTGAACTCCGTGTTCATCCAACGCTCATCCCAGAACATCGTCTGATCGCCAATGTAAACGGCGTAAAAAATGCCGTACTCGTGCATTCTAATGCCGTTGGTCCAACACTGTATTACGGCGCTGGCGCTGGAGCTGGTCCAACCGCTTCTGCGATTGTCGCTGACGTCGTTGATTTGGTTCGTGCGCTAGGTAATCAAGGTGCTGGACGTGTACCACATCTGGCATTCCAACCAGAGTCATTAGACAACACGCCGATTTTGGCAGCTGATCAAATGCATACTGCATATTATTTGCGCTTATCAGCACAAGATCATCCTGGTGTATTGTCTGATGTGACTGGCATTTTGAGTCGTGCTGGCATTAACATCGATGCGATTCTACAAAAACCGATTCAAGAAAAAGGCAATGTGCCTGTCATTATCCTGACTCAACCCGTGCTTGAAGCGACGATGAATGCTGCGATTCGTGACATCGAAGCGCTCACTGCGATTGAAGCCCCTGTGGTTCGTATTCGCTTGGAAACTTTAGACGGTTAATATGGATGCGTTTGCAAAAAACCCTCGATAAAATCGGGGGTTTTTTTATGGTGATATTTGGAAAATGTACCGTAGGGGCTGCCCTTGTTGTCACCCTAAATCAACATCAAAATCGGGCGACCACGAAGATAGTCCCAACAAAAGCCTTTCATTATTTTTAAAAGCCTCTTAGCCCATTGAACTTTTTCGAAATGTGTGGCGACCTAGAACAATCTACGGATACGCACTTCGACAAGTTCAGTGAACTGAGATTGAGTGTAAAAGTCAAACGCCATAGCAAATACACCTCAAAAATCCCAGTCATCAATTGGTGTAAATTTTTCTCGACTAAACGCACCATAATAGAGACAATATTAAGCTAATATTTTTCAACGTTCGCTTAAATCTTATGCAATACGCCTCGACTCGTGGACATGCCACCGCACAAAATTTTTCAGAAATCCTTTTAGCGGGTCTCGCACCTGATGGCGGTTTATATTTACCGCAATCTTATCCACAAGTAACAAAGGATGAGCTAAATGTTTGGCGCTCATTTTCCTATGCAGAACTCGCATTTGAGGTGCTTCGTAAGTTTGCAACGGATATTCCTGAGTCGGATCTAAAAGCGCTGGTGGATAAAACCTACACCGCCGAAGTCTATCGCAATGCACGCGCAGGCGAAGATGCCAGCCAAATCACACCACTACGTACGCTTGAAGATCACGATGGACGGAAGCTGATTTTACAAGCCTTGTCCAACGGCCCCACGCTCGCCTTTAAAGACATGGCCATGCAGTTGCTCGGCAATTTGTTTGAGTACACACTCAATAAACAAAAAGAAGAGCTGAATATTTTCGGTGCCACATCAGGTGACACAGGCAGCGCCGCAGAATATGCCATGCGTGGTAAACAGGGCATTCGCGTGTTTATGTTGTCGCCACACAAGAAAATGAGCGCATTCCAAACCGCTCAAATGTTCAGTCTGCAAGATCCTAATATTTTCAATATCGCGGTCGAAGGCGTGTTTGATGACTGTCAGGACATGGTCAAAGCCGTATCCAATGATCATGCGTTCAAGATTAAGCAAAAAATCGGCACGGTCAATTCGATCAATTGGGCGCGTGTTGTTGCTCAGGTCGTTTATTACTTCCGTGGTTATCTTGCCGCAACGACTAGCAATGATCAAAAAGTATCATTCACTGTTCCTTCAGGTAATTTTGGGAATATCTGTGCAGGTCATATTGCGCGTATGATGGGCCTGCCGATCGACAAACTCGTTGTTGCGACCAATGAAAATGACGTGTTGGATGAGTTTTTCCGCACAGGTATATATCGGGTGCGTAAATCAGCTGAAACATGGCATACCACGAGCCCATCGATGGATATTTCTAAAGCCTCTAATTTTGAACGCTTTATTCATGATTTATTGGACGGTGATGCCGAACGTGTTGCGGCACTATTCCATAACGTTGAAACGAGCGGTGGTTTTGATTTATCAGGTCAAGCAGGCAGTGATGGTGATGAATTCAAGAAAATCGCTCAGTTTGGCTTTCAATCGGGTAAGTCTGTTCATGTAGATCGTTTGAATACCATTCGCCAAGTTGAAAAAAATTACGGCATTACGATTGATACGCACACCGCAGATGGCATCAAAGTTGCACTAGAACATATCGAGCAAGGTGTACCCATGATTGTTTTGGAAACAGCTTTGGCAGCCAAGTTTAATGAAACCATTCAGGAGGCTCTCGGACGGGATGCTGAGCGACCTGCAGGTTTTGAGAACATCGAAGCGCTCCCACAGCAGTCCACATTAATGACAACTGATGTCGCCAAAATGAAAGCGTTTATCGCTGAACATACCGGCCTATAGAATAATGGTTTATGCTTCGGGAATGGGCAGGATGCCCTCCGGAACCATTGATCATGATGATGTTTTGGATAAGTTACATTTGCTAAAAATACTGGTATAACAAGACTCGGGGTAGGGATTAATTTTTGAGGTTTAAGATTCAATGATTAAACAAAAAAAAAGTGGTCATATTTTCAGATTTCTGTCTGAACCTGAAGATTTGCTCAATAAGAAGCTTGAAGATCATCGTACCTTTAGCGCAATCATGTTCTTTATGACCGCCCTCATCGGCACATCACATTGGGTATGGGATTACGTCACAGACCCAATAGGTGCGCAGCATACGATTGGATTACGCCTACTTTTCTTGTTACTCATTGTCTATTCTTTTGCGTTTATGCATGTCAAGAATCGCCGCGTTCTCGAAATTGCCTCGGTCATGGCTGGTTTATTACTGTTAGTAAATTACGTGGAGATTTTGAACCGACTTCACACAGGTATGGTTTACGGAATAGGCGGATTTGTATTTTTCTTATTCCTGCCCCTTCTGATGTTCCAAGGTTTTTCGGTACGCGTCAATATTATGAGTACGTTCTTGTTTGCTGGATTACCGCAAGTTCTTGCTTTAATGGGTATTGCACATAATTTTGAACATGCACAATATGCCGTTCTGATTTGGCCTGCAGCTATTGCGATGATGTTGACTCATTATGCCTTTGTGCTGAATTATCGTTTTCGTTTTGATTCTGAAGCCGCGTTGGAATTTGCCTCCAATACGGATCCACTCACGGGTGTCAGCAATCGTCGCCATTTTATACCGATGGTTCGCCGCGAAATTGCACGTAGTCATCGTTTTCAACATCCCGTCTCATTGATTGTTTTAGATATCGATAACTTCAAGTCTATTAATGACATTCATGGTCACTCTACTGGCGATGCAGCAATCTGCGCGCTTGCCAATGTCTGCCGAAAAATGGCACGTCAAATCGACTTTGTGGCACGACTCGGCGGCGATGAATTTGCAATTTTACTTTTAGAAATTGACTCGGACGACGCTTTGGCTGTAGCGAATCGTATTCGTTCAGCGATCGAAAGCACCACAATCAATAGCCCCGATTGTGAAGATGTGCGTTTTACAGTGAGTATCGGTGTTGCCGAACAACCACTCGACAACCCTTCAGAAGAATGGCTCATTGAACTCGCCGATGCGGCCATGTATCGAGCCAAAGCTGCAGGTCGTAATCGCGTCGAATGCGCCCCAATCACTTATTCAGTCAAATCTCAACCCGTAGCTGCTGATTAATATATCTAAAAATTCGTCCATCACACCGATTGGCAGCTCATGGCTGTTTAGCAGTCCGACGTTCTTTTCATTTGCATAATGAAACAATCCAACTCCCTCCCAGATACGATACTTCGCTCAATCAAGCGTAGAATGAAATCAGCATCTGACGACTCCATAGACGAGTCGCTTGATCATCCAATGTGTCACGCCTGTACTTTATCAGCTTACACCGAGATCATCATGTCATTAAAAAACCAACATAATTTGCATAATAGCCTACAGAGCATTCACCTCAAAAATGGCGTTAGTCGACTAATTTATTCGCTCCCCGCTTTAGAAACTGCGGGAGTTGGTTCAATTTCCAAACTCCCTGTCTCTATTCGGATCGTGCTCGAATCGGTGCTACGCAACGTGGATGGCAAAAAAATCACCTTGGAACACGTCAGGCAACTCGCCAATTGGCAACCCAATGCCATTCGTGTGGATGAGATCCCGTTTGTGGTTGCGCGTGTGGTGCTGCAAGATTTTACGGGTGTGCCCTTACTCGCCGACTTGGCAGCGATGCGTAATGTCGCCGCACAGATGGGCAAAAATCCCAAAGCAATTGAACCACTAGTGCCTGTTGATTTAGTCGTCGATCACTCAGTGCAAGTGGATTATTACGGTACGACGGATTCACTGCATAAAAATATGGAACTAGAATTTAAGCGCAATAATGAGCGCTACCAGTTTTTAAAATGGGGAATGCAAGCGTTTGATACCTTTGGTGTTGTTCCGCCTGGATTCGGGATTGTGCATCAAGTTAATCTTGAATATTTGTTCCGTGGTGTGCAGCAAAAAAACGACGTTCTTTACCCTGATACATTGGTTGGTACAGACTCACATACCACGATGATAAATGCAGTGGGTGTGGTGGGCTGGGGCGTCGGTGGAATTGAAGCCGAAGCAGGAATGCTCGGGCAACCTGTCTATTTCTTAACGCCCGATGTCGTCGGCGTCGAATTAAAAGGCAAGTTACGCGAAGGCGTCACCGCAACTGACCTTGTATTAACCATTACTGAAATGCTGCGCAAAGCTAAAGTCGTCGGCAAATTCGTTGAATTTATTGGCGAAGGAACCGCATCACTGTCGCTAACGGATCGTGCAACCATTGCCAATATGGCTCCTGAATATGGCGCAACAATGGGTTTCTTCCCTGTCGATGAAGTCACCATCGATTACATGCGCGGCACTGGACGCCGTGAAGAAGAAATTGATGCGTTTGAAAGTTATTTTAAAGCTCAAAACTTGTTTGGTATTCCAAAGGCAGGTGACATTGATTACAGCCAAAATCTTAGTTTAGACCTAAGCAACATTGTGCCTTCTCTCGCTGGACCCAAACGCCCACAAGACCGTATCGAACTGCCTAACATGGCTGAGAGTTTCGATCATCTGTTTAGCGCACCGTTATTGGACAATGGTTTCAACAAAAATGCAGGCGACCTACATAAACGTTACTTGACCAAACGCACCTACAACGCAAACGCGCAAGTACCGCATAAATCTGATTATTATGGGGAAATTATTCGTGGCGAAGCCGATATGCTCGCGAATCGCCCAACAGCAGACCACCATATTCCGCCAATGCCGAGCGAATCAGACTACCTTGATCTCGGACATGGAGACGTGCTGATTGCTGCGATTACCTCGTGTACGAATACATCCAATCCGAGCGTGCTCATTGGCGCAGGATTACTGGCAAAAAAAGCCGTCGAAAAAGGCTTAACAGTTCATCCGCGCGTAAAAACCTCTTTTGGTCCAGGTTCGCGGGTGGTACCTGAATATTTAACTGCGGCGGGATTACAGTCGTATTTAGATCAACTTGGATTTAATGTCGCGGCATTTGGATGTACAACTTGTATCGGTAATGCGGGCGATCTCGCTGCGGAATTTAATGATGCAATTGTCGAAAACGACATCGTGGCTGCCGCAGTTTTATCAGGCAATCGTAATTTTGAAGCGCGTATTCATCCCAATATTCGCGCCAACTTCCTCGCTTCGCCACCCTTGGTCGTTGCCTTTGCACTAGCGGGACGCGCTAACATTGACATGACCCAAGAACCTTTGGGGACAGGCAATGATGGTCAACCCGTTTATTTGAAAGATATTTGGCCGACCGATGAAGAGATTAAAGCACTCCTAAAATTTGCTCAAGACCCTGACGTTTATCGTGAAAAATATGCTGACTTTACCAAAGACAACGATCTATGGAATAACATTAAGAGCGCGCACGGTGATGTCTATACATGGCCTAAATCCACTTATATGGCTCAGCCACCATTCTTTGAAAATTTCAGTATGACACCAAGTCCTGTGAAAGAAATTAAAAAAGCGAAAGCGCTATTAATTTTGGGCGATTCGGTGACGACGGATCACATTTCACCAGCAGGTTCATTCCGTGTCACGACGCCTGCGGGAACTTATTTGACAGAACACGGCGTGCATCTGGCTGATTTTAATACCTATGGTTCGCGCCGTGGTAATCACGACATCATGATTCGTGGCACGTTTGCCAATGTTCGGGTCAAAAATCTGATGCTGCCGCTCAATGAAGATGGATCGCGTGTCGAAGGCGGCTATACGATCTATAACGGATTACAAACCACCGTGTATGAAGCCGCAATGAATTACATCAAAAAAGGCGTTCCAACGATTGTCTTTGCAGGAGAGGAATACGGTACGGGTTCGAGCCGAGATTGGGCTGCGAAAGGCACGCAACTGCTTGGCGTCAAGGCTGTCATTGCGCGTAGTTTCGAGCGGATTCATCGTTCTAATTTAGTCGGTATGGGCGTATTACCTCTTCAATTTAAAGGCAATGATTCGATTAATACACTGCAACTCCTCGGCGATGAAACCTTTGATTTGATCGGTGTTAACAACCATATGACACCGCAATCCGATATTATCTTAAAGATTACTCGTGCAAATGGCTCAACGCTAGAAGTCCCGTTATTATCGCGGATTGATACGCCGATTGAAGTAGATTACTACCAACATGGCGGCATCCTACCGTTTGTGTTGCGAGATATTTTAGTGAATGCTTGATCTCATTAAGCCGTAATCATTGATAAAACAGCGCATTAAACGGATTAATCCAATGCGCTGCAGATTCAAATTACCTTGAAAGCACTGTAAAAATAAGACACCGATATGTGATTCTTAGTGAACGCGATGACCTTAAACAGCTGCCTGCATTTTTGCCGCCCACTGCACCATTCCCGGCCCGATCATCGGTGTTACTGCACGCGGATCAATCGGCTCGCCGCATTCTGAGCAGACCATCAGTGGTGTGAATTTTTTTCCACAAGTCTTGTGCGTATATTCAAGCGGTGCACCCAAGCGCAGATCCATCCATTTGTCACCCCACTTGACCAAAGACAATAGCAACGGATACAAATCGAGACCCTTTTCCGTCAATCGATATTCAAAACGTTCTTGTCGATCTTGATAGGGCACTTTGATTAAAATTTCATGCTCAGTCAGTCGCTTCAATCGCTCAGCCAGCACATGCCGCGTAACCCCTAAAACACTTTGAAACGCATCAAAGCGGCGCACACCCATAAAGGCATTGCGCAAGATCAGCATTGTCCAGCGGTCGCCAACGATCGACAGCGTTCTGGCGACTGAACAGGGCTGCTCGCCTACATCATGCCACTTCATGACAACCTCCAAGTCTTGTATTCACGCTATTTTAGCAAGTGTACACTAATTTAAATTCATTTTTATATTGACGAGTTCCTTTTTAGAACTTAATATTTAAAACATGACAATAACACCTGTCAAATATCGCCTTAATAAAGATTGCCTACTCGTCTTGCTGGATGAACAAGTATGAATATCGCATCAACTGCTAGAGATACTGCATGCCAATCCGCGACACTGGCAGATACTCAGCTCATTCCACGTCAGGTAAAATTCGACTGGTCAAACGCGCCACTTAAATGGATTCCTAATGATGCATTTGGCAGCCATTATATTAATCACTTTAGTTTTACCTTAGTCCGTGGTGAGTTTTTCTTTTGTCGCGTCTTTAAGCAGGCAATGCCCTTCATTACCGATGAGGCTTTACGGCATAATGTTGATGTGTTTATTAAGCAAGAAATCATTCACGCCAAAGCACACCGCGACTCTATCGATGAATACCTTAGCCGCTATGGGGTCGATATCGCGAGCAACTACAAGCGCGAGTTATGGGTGTTTGAAAAACTACTAAACAATGACCCCTTTGGTTACAAAATCCCCAAATCCCTGCAACGCCAATGGCTCATCTTCCGCGTTGGCATCGTTGCGGCAGCAGAGCACTATACCTGCGGCTTTGGTCATTATGCATTGAACGACTGCAACTGGTTTGCCAATGGTGCCGACCACGAAGTCGCTGATTTGTTTACTTGGCATAGCGCCGAGGAAGTTGAGCATCGCACCGTCGCCTATGATCTTTATCGCCATTTGGGCGGCACCTATTCTATGCGCGCTGAGTATGCTTTTAGTCGCGCCCATTTTTACTTATCTGATGGCGGCAGGCACTGCTCAATTGGCACAAGCTGACGGTGATGCACCCGACGAGATCAAGAATCTCTTTAAAGTCGGCTTCTGGCGCGCATGGCAGCGCACCGCCAAACTCAAAAATGGGATGAGTCTTGGCTGGTTTATTCGTAAACCGCACACATTTTTCTCGCCGAATTATCATCCTTTGGCTGAAGGCAGTACTGCACAAGCTTTGGCGTATATCAATGCCTCTCAGGGCGTCATCGCCAATGCTCTAAGTGATTAAACGCCTATAAAGCTCTAGCGCTATATTCGCCTTAATAAGCACAAACGAATAGGTCAAGTATGATGAATCCATTTCAAATCGTTCATGCGGGTGATGCCCAACTCGCGCTTTACCAGTGGGGCATGCCCAAAGATGCAAACGATGATCGCAAAACCCTCATCTGTATCCACGGTTATCCCGATTCTGGCAACATTTGGGCTGCTTTTGCCGAGCATCTGGCCGATCAATTCCATGTTGTCGCCTACGACGTGCGCGGCAGCGGTCAGCCCAGATCGCCGTGTTCACCTAGTCGCTTATGACTGGGGGAGCACTGCAAGCGTGGGAAGCGGTAGTGGGTAATCATTTGCAAGGTCGTATCGCCTCCTATTCAACGGCGGCGCCACGTCTGGATCACGTGGGGCATTGGTTCCAACGCCGTTTGGTCAAACCCAGCGTCAAAGGACTCACTCAATTCGTGCACCGTACACTGGGTTCCTCGTACATGCTGATGATTCAAACGCCTGTCTTACCAGAACTCACATGGCGTTTAGGACTTGGACGACTATGGCCACACCTCGTCGCTAAACTCGAAGGGACGCCAATCAACATTAATCCGCAATTGATGCAAGATGCGCAATATGGTCTCGGGCTTTACCGTGCCAATCTGCTAAAACCCTTATTCAACCCGACAACACGTACTACAAATTTACCCGTGCAACTGCTGATCATGACTCAAGACTCAAGACTCCTTTGTCCCGCCGATCATGTTTGACGACATAGAAGAATGGGCAATCAATACTCAACGTAACGAAGTGGTCGCAGGACATTGGTGGTTACTCAGTCAACCGCAACAGGTCGCTGAACAAGCCGCATTATTCGTGTTGCAGCAAGATGAATGACGAACATCCCCATCCATTATGTAGGAAGTAATCAAATGAACAAGACATCCACCACGTCTAGCAGCATCGCTCAATACCCAGTCAGCAAACAGCCTGTGGGCGCCAGCGTTGGTATCCCTCCACGCCGAGTCAAATTTGATTTTTCCAAAGATACCGTCCCACATTATTTCTTTGCCAACAGCGCTTTTAAATCAACTTTCATCTTAGCGATGTCCGCTACCTTTCCCGAAGGTGAACTACTCTTTGTCAAATCGGTTAAACAATTCCGTGATCGAATTAGCGACCCTAAATTAAAAGCAGAGATTGCTGGTTTTATCGGACAAGAAGCCTTACATTCTCAGGCTCACTTAGCATTCGATACCGCTGCTGAACAGCATGGTTTTTCATTGAAGAAACTTGAACGAATTCATGGCGATTCAATGAAATTTACCTGGAAATTATTTTCACCTAAAGCACGTCTGGCTTTTACCGCAGGTGTTGAACATCTGACCGCAGTGCTCACCGAACTCCTGCTGAGCGACGAATCTATCTTAGAAAGCATGTCACCTGAGGTGCGCCATTTGTTTTTATGGCATTCGCTCGAAGAAACAAAATACAAAGCTGTCGCTTATGATGTTTATCAGACAATCGGCGGCAGCTATCGCACGCGAGTACTGATGATGGTGTATGGCGTTATTGGCTTTCTCGGTACATCGGCAATCTTTCAGGCACGTTTATTGGCAGAAGATCCGCGTCCTTTTAACCTACGAGATTATGTATCTGGCTTTAATTTTCTCTTTGGGAGAAAGGGAAAATTTCTACCCATGTTCCCGATGCTACTTGACTATTTTAGACCTAACTTTCACCCCAATCAGCACAATACAGATGCACTCTTAGCCAAATGGCGTGAAGACTTGTTTGGCTTAGAGGGTTTACTCACTCCTCAATTTCCGCAAGGTCAATCAGTGCATTAATCGATCAGTAATTCTAATGTCACTCCATCTACGCTGTGTAGGTGTAATACTCTTTTTAAATCAGTAAATGACATTCAAATCAATCTACATTTTTATTTGCTTAAGGTAGTAATACGATGAATCTCAACACAATGACTGGCCTAGAACTCATGCAGGCGTTATCCAAAGGGCTCATTCCGATGCCGCTCATTGCCCAGACCATGCCGATGATCGCCTCAGAAGTTGAAGAAGGAAAAGTGGTGTTTTTAGTCACCGCCGATGAACGCCATACCAACCCGCTCGGTGGTGTACACGGTGGTTTTGCCGCCACGGTGATCGACTCAATTACGGGTTGCGCCACACATACGATTCTTGGTGCTGGCGAAAGCTATGGTACGACCGACTTAAATGTCAAAATGTGCCGTCCGATTCCATTTAAAAAGCAACTGATCGCGACGGGCAAAGTGATTAATATTAGCCGAAATCTGGTCATCTCTGAAGGTTATATCCACGACGAAAACGGCAAACTGTATGCCTACGGCAACGCGACGTGCATGATTATGAGATAAAAAATTATTCGAGACAGTTAAACCTTATACGAAACTTTCAAGAGGACAGGTGATGAATGAGGCAACGCAGAATATAGCATCCAGCAATGATAACGGCATGAAGTCATCGTCTAAACCACGCTTAACATCTAAAACCATCCATGTCCGCAAAAGTCTTTTTCAAGCGAGCGGTATTAAGCGCCACTACGCCACCTCTCCCCTGCTTTCACACTTGCTAACGGCCTTATCGATGACCTTCCCTGAGGGTGAGCGCTTCTTTGTCGAATCAGTGCGAAATGTCCGTCATTTGGTTGATGACCCTATTTTACAAGCCGATATCTCCGCCTTTATCGGTCAAGAATCGTATCACGCACAATCACATGCCGCCTTTAATCTCGAAGTGCTATCGGCAGACTACAACATTGATGCGTTTCAAGAAGCCATGACTGCTGAATTTATCCGCTTGCGTACCCTGTCGCATCGGCGTCAGTTGGCAGCGACAGTCGCATTGGAGCATTTTACGGCAATGATTGCCGGCTACATGCTCAAGCATCCACACATGATGAATCGCTTCGACCCCAATATGCAAAACCTGTGGATGTGGCATACCATCGAAGAACTCGAACATAAAAGTGTCGCCTTCGATGTCTATCAACAGGTGTTTAATAACCTTGCACAGCGACGACGCAGTATGCGAACAATTTCCTTTGGCTTTCTAGTAAGCAACGCGACTGTGACAGCGCACCTACTCTGGCAAGATCGTAAAAACAGCTTGGGCAATGTCAAAAATCTGCTGAAAAATACCCGTGATCTGGGACAGATTCTATACATGATGCTCTCCATTTTTCCAGAATATCTGGCCTTTTACTCGCAGAGTTTTCATCCAAAACAAATTGATCACACACAGCTTCTTGCAAAATGGCTACCGCGACTTGAACAAAAACAAAGTCGATATAAATTTAGTTAATATTGCAAGCAATCTATTCCACATTTAAACCCAATCATCAGGATAAAACCATGTCCAACCCCGTCATCTCGCACCAATGGGCCATCTCTCCATTTGCCAAAAAGTTTCCAAAGCCCTCCGTCATAAAGGGATCGCTTTTACCACTGTCGACTACAACGGCGTTCTTGCGAGTAAAGTACAAGGCCTGAGCAAAGCGGGAAAAGTACCTATACTCGATATAGATGGGCAGCGTATTCAAGACAGCACCAAAATCGTCCGCTATCTGGACGAAGCCTATCCAGACCTACCTCGTCTTTATCCAACCAATCCGTTGCTTAAAGCACAAGTCGAACTATGGGAAGATTGGTCGGATGAACTGCTTTATTTCTACGAAGTCTACTTTCGCGTCAACGATCCAGATGCGTTAGATGCAGCCGTTGCAGTCAGCAGTGCAGGTCATCCAGCCTATGAACGCGTCGTGATCAAACCCCTGCTGAAAGCTGCCCTGTATATGCAAGTTTTGATGCAAGGAACTGGACGCATGACAAAAGCGGATGTCGAAGCTGAATTCCTGCGTCACCTCGATCGTATCGAATTAGTCCTTGGTGCGACAGGCTGGCTGGTCGGTGATCAAGTCACGATTGCCGACATGGCCGTTGGTGCTCAGCTTGGTGAAGTCGTGCGAACCAGTCAACGCATGCGCTCAGAAATCCTTGGTCGTCCTCATATCGCAGCTTGGCTGAACAAACTATGAGCGCGCTCATGAACGAATCCACAGCCACGCACTGCGCCGTGATCATTGGTGTCGGCGCAACCCAAGGCATAGGCGGCGCAGTTTGTCGCCGAGCGGCACAAGCTGGACTTCAAGTGTATGTAGTCGGACGTACTGCGAGCAAGCTGGAACAGGTCGTATATGACATCG
>JACMMY010000256.1 GCA_014378805.1 Moraxellaceae bacterium | reverse complement strand
GCTATGCCATGAGTCCTAATGGCTCGATTTATTTCAATCCAAATGATTTATCTGATGATTTCAGTAAACTTTCATTAGCAACACAATCATGGCTGATTCATGAACTCGTCCATGTTTGGCAAATTCAACAAGGTGTGAAAGTCGTTCGCCATGCGTTATTTGATCGTCGTTATCGTTATGCATTGAAAGAAGGCAAAGCGTTTTTTCAATATGGGCTGGAGCAACAAGCAAAGATGGTTGAGGATTATTTTCTGAAACGAGAAAAAGGCGAGGCGTGCAGTGATCTGAAGGCGTGTTTGCCGTTTTAATATTCCACTTAAATTGAACCGATACATTAATCTGCGTTTCATTGTTTTATTCACATATAAGCGGTTGTCATTTCCATCACAACAAAATCTAGACAGCATCCAGAAGAAAATTCAAATATATTCACTTTTTCAAAGCTTTTAGTTAACCTGAGGCATTCCTAATCCTCGTATGACATCCATCCGTTGATTACCTCTAACCGAGTACGCTGTCCTTATTTATGCGCAACCACCAAAGATCCCTACAAAAGCTCAACGCAGGCAAGAAAACAATCTTGCAGATGGTGCTGGCTGCGTATTTGTTGGTGGCGATGGGTTTGTTTTCATGGTTGCCACTATTCTTGTTCCAGCATGGTGAGACTCATAGAGTCACGGTGCAAGATTCAGGCTACATGGTGAGCTGGACCATACATCATATGAGTGAAAAACCTCATGATGGCTTAAGTGGTGCTCATGTCGTTCCGCAATCCTCAACAATGCATGATGCATCTGATCATAGCGCTGATCATGTATTAGCTACGCCTAGTGATGACTTCATTCAACACCTGCTCAAGATTGTCGAGCCGGCTGAAACGCTGACTGTTTTCTCAGGCCTTTTATTACTTTGGGCTTTTTTTGCACTTCTCAAATTCTTTATTCCGCGTGACACAGGCAGAGTGCCTGTCTTCAATTTTCCGATAAGAAATTCCATTTCCATACTGACTCGCACAGTTGTTCTTCGTCATTAAAAATTCCTGAGTTTCATTGACATGGACTAGCCCTTGATTGGCTAGCACTTTTGCTTTGATATCTATCAGGAAATAACATGCGTGTTTTCAATTATATTTTAGTCTTCACAGGACTACTTTCTACATCTTCTGTATTTGCTGAACTGACTTTAGCAGAAGCCCAGAAACAGGCTTATGCACTCGACCCGAACCTGCAATATTTATATCGGCAAGATTCAAGTCGCTCATTAAAAATTCAACACAGCGGGCGTTTTAGTAATCCCGAAGTCGCTGTTGAATTGGATAATCTGGGTAACGCCAATTTAAAGGATTTAGATGGCCCAAGCTATTCCGTTCAACTGAGTCAGGCAGTGCCATTAAATAATAAAAGACGTTTACGTGTCGATCTTGCGATAGCAAAACAATCTAGTAATCTGTTGGCGATTCAGCAGCGACAAGCACAACTCAATGCCGAAGTCCGTCTTTGTTTAGCTGAATGGTATGTTGCCGAGCAACGCAGCAAACTGGCTGTCGATGATCGCGATATTGCCCAATCCCAAGCACGGCTGATCCAAGAAAAATACAGGGCGGGTCGCGTGGTGCAATCCGATGCTGAACGTGCGCAAGCGCTGGCAATTGAGGCGAATCAAAAAGTAGCGCTTTATCAAAGTGACGCACTACAACGCAAAGCAACCTGCAGTTTAAGTGTCGGCAATTTAGGTCATGAGCCTATTCCGCTTCCAACCAATTTTTCCATGAATACCGATAAAACCATCAGTCAACGCCATGCCGTGCTTGTGCGGCAAGAGGCTGATATCCAACATCGTTTGGCGAATGCCGAACGCCTGCCAGAGATGACCTTGAGCGTAGGGACGAGACGTTATCAACAAACAGGGGATGTGGTTTTATTGGCAGGTGTTTCTATGCCGATTCCTTTGTTTAACCAGAATCAGGTTGCACGTGCTGATGCTCAAAATGAACTGGAACAAGCGAACTATCTCGTCGCTGTTCAGCAACAGCGTTCGAACATTTTGCTGGAGAATGCAAAACAACGCTTACAGAGTCATCAACAATTATTAACCACGGTCGATCAAGTCGTCATTCCAGCGGCAGCGGAAAGTTTGCGCATTGCACAACTTGCCTATCAGTCTGGAAAAACAGGCTTGCTTGAATGGATTGACGCACGGCGTGTGTGGCGTGAGTCGCGCGAGCGTCGTCTTGATGTCTGGTTCAATATCCAGCAAGCGATTGCAGGAATTGAACGTGAAACTCCTCCAACTGCATTATATTTAGGTAAAAAATAATGAGTCAAATAAATCACAAGTCTTTCAAATTTATTTATATTGGCTTAGCCGTTGTATTACTCGTAACGATGCTCGGTTACGCTTGGTATCACGTCAATCATAAAGGCGCATCTGACAAGACGAATGAAGATAGTCATGCTGGGCAAACGTCCGCCGCTGAAGGCTCAGCGCCTGAAAAAGGTCCACATGGCGGTAAACTATTCCGTGATGGTGATTTTGCGCTTGAAGTCAAAATTTTTGAGACCGGCGTTGAACCGCAATTACGTCTTTATGCGTTTGATCAAAATAAGCCGATTTCGCCCAATCAGTTTTCAGCCAATGTCATTGTGCAGCGATTAGATACGCAAGAGCAGTTACGGTTTAAACCAGAGGCAGATTATTTGCTGGGTGATCAAATTGTTTATGAGCCACATTCGTTTGAGATGCTGATTAAAGCGACCTATGCCAATAAAACCCATGACCTAAAATGGACTCAACTTGAGGGCAGACTACAGCTCGCTGATGCGTCGATTAAAAGTAGTGGGATTGAGTTGCTGAAAGTCGCGTCTCATTCCTTCCAAGGTCAATTAGAGGCTGCGGGAGAAATACAAATTCCCATGGATCAGCAGGTTGCAGTCGTTGCCAGAACTTCTGGGGTGGTGGTGACGGTCAATAAACCACTTGGCGCATCCGTTCAAGCGGGCGATGTTTTAGCCGTGATCGAAAGTCGTGATTTATTAACCTTACGCGCAACCCAGCGCACCGCACAGCAACAACTCACCCTTGCAAAAAGCACGCTTAATCGAGAAGAACGTTTGTGGAAAGAAAAAGTTTCTCCAGAGCAGGATTATCTACAAGCCAAAGCAAATTATGCGGAAACAGCGATTCGTTTCGATGAAGCGACACGCATGATTAAAAGTTTAGGCGGCGATGGCGCGAATCAATCGGATAGCAAAATCTATGTGCGTGCGCCCATCAGCGGATCAGTGATCGACAGCAAAGCAGTCGCTGGGCAATCTGTTTCGGGTGATAGCGTACTGTTTCAAATCGCCAATACGACAGACATGATTGCGGTGGTGAATGTTCCAGAAGCATTCGTTTCGCAAGTGAAAGTGGGCATGTCCGCAAACATCCAATCACAAGCCGCGAATGATTCACAAATCGTCGGTCAAGTGTCTTATGTCAGTGCATTGCTCGGCAATGAAACACGAACTGCTCAAGCGCACATCCGCTTTAAAAATCCATCACAGCAATGGCGACAAGGTCAATTGGTCAAAGCCAGCATTGGGACTGGCGCGAGTCAGTCGCACTTAGCGGTCCGTGAGGATGCATTACAAGCCTTTAGAGATTGGACTGTAGCCTACATCCGCGTTGGTGATCAATTTGAGATTAGACCTCTTGAGTTAGGTCAACGCAGCAATGGTTATGCTGAGGTTTTATCGGGTTTAAAAGAAGGGCAGGTTTACGCTGCTGGAAATTCCTATTTACTGACGGCGGAGCTTGGAAAAGCTGGTGCTTCCCATGACCATTAATGGAGAGCGTTATGTTTGATCGTCTTATAAAGTTTGCGATTACGCAGCGCTGGTTGATCGTTTTAATCTTTACTGCCATCAGTGCTTTAGGGATTTACAACTATCAGCGTTTACCGATTGATGCCGTGCCTGATATTACCAATGTACAGGTTCAAATCAACACTGAGGCGGCGGGTTACTCGCCGTTTGAAGCGGAAAGTCGGGTCAGTTTACCGATTGAAACTGCTTTGGCAGGTTTACCTGATCTGAAAGCCACACGTTCAGTTTCTCGTTATGGACTGTCGCAAGTGACGGTGATTTTTGAGGATGGGACGGATATTTATTTCGCGCGGCAATTGGTCAATGAACGATTGCAGACGGCACGCAATGTATTGCCTGAGAATTTAACGCCAGAACTAGGCCCGATTTCGACGGGGCTTGGTGAAATTTTCATGTATACCGTGGAAAATAAACCGAATAGCCCGTCGCCATTAAATGCAACTGAACTGCGTACCTTGCAGGATTGGGTTATTAAGCCTCAGTTACGTTCGGTGACGGGTGTGACCGAGGTCAACTCGATTGGCGGCTATGTTAAACAGTACGTCGTGTCGCCTCAACCCGAGCAGCTGCGTGGTTTAGGGCTGACAGTACAAGACATCGTCAAAGCCTTGAGCCTGAATAACAGTAATGTCGGTGCAGGTTATATTGAAAAGTCAGGGCAACAATATCTCCTGCGCTCTCCCGCACAAATGACCAGCATTGATGAGGTCGGGGCCATTGCGGTTAAAAATCATGCGGGACAAATTGTCCGATTGCGTGATGTTGCAGATATTCACATCGGTAGCGAAATTCGGACGGGGGCAGCCACCAAAGATGGGCAAGAAGTTGTGCTTGGCACAGCGTTCATGTTGATCGGTGAAAATTCTCGAACGGTCTCCATGCGCATCAATGAAAAATTAAAGCAGATTCAACAGAATTTGCCTGAAAATGTCATTGCGAATGCGGTCTATGATCGAACCGTATTAGTCGATGCCACCATCAATACCGTCAAAACCAATTTGTTTGAAGGGGCGATATTGGTCATCGCGGTATTGTTTACATTCTTGGGGCATTTTCGCGCTGCGCTGGTCACTGCATTAGTGATTCCACTTGCCATGCTGATGACAATTACAGGCATGGTGCATCTCAAAGTCAGTGCGAATTTGATGAGCTTGGGAGCGCTCGATTTTGGGATCATTATTGATGGAACAGTGGTCATTGTTGAACATGCCTTGAGTAAACTGGCAATGCGTCAACGAGAGTTTGGACGTGTGCTGACGCGCGCCGAGCGGTTTGAAACCGTCTTTGAGGCGACTAAAGAATCACGCAAAGCACTGTTGTTTGGTCAACTCATAATCATGTCGGTGTATATCCCTTTGCTCACCTTAACAGGCATAGAAGGCAAGATGTTCACGCCGATGGCATTGACCGTCATTTTGGCTTTATTCGCGGCAATCCTGATCTCTGTGACCTTTATTCCTGCGGCGATTGCCATGGTAACGACAGGTCAGATCAATATCCATGATGGTCGCTTAATCCGCTTTTTAAAACGCTGCTATATCCCTGTCTTTCACTGGTCAATGGGGCATAAAAAAATTGTTCTGCTGACGGCGACAGGGTTATTTGCGTTCAGCCTTCTGCTTTCAACACGTCTGGGGACAGAGTTTATTCCCTCGCTGGATGAAGGCGATGTGGCACTGCATGCCCTGCGTATATCGGGAACGTCGCTCACTCAATCGGTAGATATGCAATACGCTCTTGAAAATGAAATCAAAAAATTGCCTGAAGTGAAAACCATGTTTGCTAAGGTGGGTACTGCCGAAATTGCCACTGATCCAGTTCCGCCCAGTGTGGCCGACAACTTTGTCATGCTCAAACCCAGAAAGGAATGGCCTGATCCGAGTAAAAGCAAAGAAGCAGTTGTGGCCGATATTCAAGCAGCAGTTGGACGGGTGATCGGTAATAACTACGAATTCACCCAGCCAATTCAAATGCGGTTTAACGAGTTGATTTCTGGTGTCCGAACTGATGTTGCTGTCAAAGTGTTTGGTGATGATATGGAGCAATTGCTCGTCACGGGCAATCAAATCGCAGCGGTTTTGGAAAAAGTATCAGGCAGCGCAGACGTCAAAGTTGAACAATTCACAGGACAACCAATGCTCACCTTGGCGTTAAGGCGAGATACGATTTCAAATTACGGACTCTCTATGCTGGATGTGCAAAATCTGATTGCAGGTTTAGTTGCTGGTGAGAAGGCTGGGGCGTTATTTGAGGGTGATCGGCGCTTTGATATCGTTGTCAGGCTAAAGGATGATATTCGGCAAGATATTGAAGCCTTAAAGAAAATGCCTGTTCCTCTACCCAATAACGCGGGTTCAACGGTATTGTTGGGCGAGTTAGTCGATTTTCAAATTGCGACGAGTCCTGCACAAATTTCACGGGAAAATGGCAAACGCCGTGTGGTGGT
>JACMMY010000255.1 GCA_014378805.1 Moraxellaceae bacterium | reverse complement strand
TAATGGTTATAAACCGCAACAGCCAGCGTTTTCTTAGCTTGATCTTGACCGATCACATACTGATCAAGCGCAGCACGAATTTCAGTCGGCTTCGGCAATCGGCGATCAGCCCACGCACCTGATGTGCTCGTCGTCGGTGTTTGCACGAGATCAATGCAAATATCGATGCATTCGTTACAGATATAGGCATTTTCACCAGCAATCAGTTTTTTCACTTCATCCTGACGTTTACCGCAGAATGAGCAACTCTTATCACTGTGACCAGAGTTTTTGGGAAGATCGGACATGGGCGCTCCCAGCAGTAAAAGGTGTTAAAAAAGAGACGCGAAATCAACGTTGATTCAGGCTCGGTTATTCAGGTGCGACTGGACGTTTAGTCAATACTGCGTCAATGAGGCCGTAATCACGTGCGGCTTCAGCACTTAAAAAATTATCACGATCAGTATCTTTTTCGATAGTTTCAATAGTTTGACCTGTGTGGTGAGCAAGCAAACTATTCAATTTAGCGCGAATATAAAGAATTTCACGCGCATGAATCTCAATATCAGATGCTTGACCACGGAAACCACCGAGTGGCTGATGAATCATCACGCGTGAGTTATCTAATGCAAAGCGTTTGCCTTTTGCGCCAGCGGTCAATAAGAATGAACCCATTGAACAGGCTTGACCCATACAAATCGTCGAGACATCTGGTTTGATGAACTGCATAGTGTCGTAAATTGCCATGCCAGCAGTCACAGAACCGCCCGGAGAGTTGATATACAAATGGATATCTTTGTCTGGGTTCTCGGCTTCAAGAAAGAGCAACTGAGCAACGACTAGATTCGCCATGTGATCTTCGACTTCGCCAGTCAAAAAGATGACGCGTTCACGCAAAAGCCGAGAAAAAATATCAAAAGAACGTTCACCGCGCGCAGACTGTTCGACGACCATCGGGATTAAAGCGTTTTGCAAGTCAATCACCTTTTTCTTCCTTTTGACGGGGCTCATCAATAGAGCTAATAAATAGTATCGCTAATGTCTAAATATGGGGGATATAGTATGAAATTGCAAAGGGCATCTGTACGATTTATGAGTAAAAAAAGACGCATATCGCGTCTTTTTTGATTCATTCGCCTAGAGGAGATTAATTTCTAAGCGAAAATGGTTTGGATTAACCTTGTTGCTGTTGATTACGCTTCAAAAGTTCTTGGTAATCCACGGTCACTTCGGTTACTTTTGAACCCGCAAGGATATGATCAACCACTTGATCCTCTAACACAACAGCTTCAACTTGAGCACGTTGCTGCTTGTCGTTGGTGTAGTATTCGATGACTTCAGTGGGGTCTTCATAAGATTCTGCTGATTCAGCAATCATCTTTTGAACGCGATCTTGATCCACTTGTAGATTTGCATCGGCAATGATTTTGCTGATCAAGACTCCCAGTTTGACTGAACGCTCTGATTTGTCTTGGAACAATTCATCAGGAAGCATTTTTTCATCAAATTGCTGCGCGCCGCCAAACTGTTGCGCAAATTGTTGCAACATCATTTTGCGCTGGCGACCAATCTCTTCCGCAACCATTGCTTTTGGCACTTCGATTTCGTTTGCTGCCAACACTGCATCAAATGCTTGTTGTTTCAGTTGGTTGCGCAAGCTGCTTTTGACTTCGCGTTCCATGTTTTTACGCACGTCTGCTTTCAGTTTGTCGATGCCGCCATCAGCAGGTGCAAGATCAATACCAAACAACTGTAAGAATGATGCATCGATTTCTGGAAGTTCAGCACTTTCAACTTCTGATACGTTGATTTTGAACTGAGCCAATTTGCCAGCCAAGTTTTCTGCTTGGTAATCAGCTGGGAAAGTCACATCGATCACTTTTTCTTCGCCGGCTTTCATGCCAACGATACCTGCTTCAAAGCCGGGGATCATTTTGTTTGATCCGAGGATCAGTTTGAAACCTTTAGATGCGCCGCCATCGAACAATTCGCCATCAATACTACCTTCGAAGTCGAAAGTCACTTGATCGCCGTCAGCCGCTTTGCCTTTTTTCGCAGCAAAAACTTGGCGTTGTTTACGCAAGTTATCGACCATCGTTTCGACGTCAGTGTCACCCACTGAGCTGATTTGGCGTTCAACTTCCAAGCCGTCAAAGCTGTTTACAGTGACTTCTGGATACACTTCAACCAATGCTTTGTAGACTAGACCTGAGTCATTAACATCCACTGATTCTATGTTTGGCATGCCTACTGCATTGATTTTTTCTTGTTCCAGCGCTTCAAAAACCGTGTCACGAACGAGATCGTTGATCACATCTTGTTGAATAGATTGACCATATTCAGCTTGAATGCGTGATAGTGGTACTTTTCCTGGACGGAAACCGTTAATTTTTGCTGTTTGAGCAACACGTTTAAGGCGTGCATCGAATTGGGTTTTAAGACGTTGTGCTGGAACAGTGATGTTAAGGCGGCGTTCTAGCCCAGAGACCACTTCAGTTGTAATTTGCATGGCTTCCTCGATCCTAGAAAAGATGATTGTAGAGAGTGATATTAAAATTGCGCTGCAACGCTATACGCCGCATCGTCGGAAAAAATTAGTGGAGAAGTATAAGCGATATTGCAGAGGGATTCAAAAGGAAAGCGATAGATGCGCAGACTTTTCGATTGAAAAGCTTGCAGCATCTTTATAGCGGTGTGCGATAGATTGAATTGATGACTTTATAGACATCCCTCACCATGAGGGTGACGCTGGCAACGCCAATATTTACGATAAGAGGCTTTGTTTTGATCGGCATACTGCTGTTGTAACGCGGTTAATGATTCGGCTGCATGAGTGAACACATTATTACCATATAGTATGCGTAGTTTGCCGAGTTCTTGTCCTGCTTGGATCGGTTGGTTATTGAGTGCGAGTGCTGTCGCATAACGTGATAAATTAGCAACTTGTGGAAACCGATATGCGACTTCACGTGTCCAATCCAGCTGTTGTTGTGTCATGTTCGGCGTCGGGCTAATCGACTGAAGATGTAAATAGTCGCGCAATTGAGTGAGTAGAATAATTCGACTTCTTGACTCAACTGAAAGGGGGGCGCTACTTGGTGTCAGTGTATTGGGTTTAAATGTTCGATATTCACGATTGAGTGAGTTGTACTCAAAACCAATCCATGCCATAAATAGCGAGCAAATCACAATAAAACTCGCAAATACAGATTTTGGTATTTCCCAAGAAAATTTAGGTAAACGAGATAAATGCTTGGCAACATATATGTTTTTGGTGTAATCAGGCGCTGTACTCAGCTCGCCATAGATCATCCCAATCAATAATCCCACAGGCAGCAAAAAATAAGCGTAAGTCAGTGGAAATTCAAGCATGCCATGGATCAAAGCGAACCCGACGGCTAAAAAGGCGAAGAGACTGCTTAGAGTGCGTGCGCTGTAGGCTAGACGACAGAGCCAACCCGCAATTGACAAAATAATGACGCTACCCAATATCGGACCGTTCCAAACCAATAAATCTAATAGAATGTTATGGCTAGAATTTGTTCTCATTCCAAGGGGAAACAAGTTGGAAATATCTAGTTGCGCAACACTGACTTGATTCCAGCCGTAGCCCCAAAGTGGACCATGGAAAACCGCAAGTATAAACTGTTGCCATAATGGACCACGGCCATTGTCCAATGATTGAACGTGTGCGACGAAATTTAATGTATTTTGACCCTGAGTTGAGAGTGTAGTTAGTAGAGGTAAAGTAATAATAAAACCTACAAAAAGTACAACCCACCCTGTTGCGCCAAACCAAGATAGTCGCGCGGTGAAATAACGACTTTTCCACGCCCACCAACCCAAAAAAAAGAGTGCGCCGATCCATGGTGTGCGTGATTGTGTCAAAGCGACACCGAAGATCAAAAATCCAGCGAGCGCGCTACTTGCAACC
>JACMMY010000254.1 GCA_014378805.1 Moraxellaceae bacterium | reverse complement strand
CATTGATGGCAGAATACTATGTCCAGCGTGCTTCCGCAGGTCTCATCATGAGCGAAGCGACATCCGTGACGTCAATGGGTGTCGGTTATGCTGATACACCCGGCATCTGGTCAGATGAACAAGTTGCAGGCTGGCGTTTAGTGACCGATGCCGTTCACGCAGCAGGGGGTCGCATCACCATGCAGCTTTGGCATGTTGGACGTATTTCAGACCCTTCATTGTTAGATGGCGCTGCACCCGTCGCACCAAGCGCCATTGCTGCAAAAGGTCATGTCAGCTTATTACGCCCAGAACGTCCTTACCCCACGCCGCGTGCATTAGAAACTTCAGAAATTTTTGATGTGGTCAAAGCCTTCCGCAAAGGTGCTGAAAACGCAAAATTGGCGGGATTTGATGGTGTATTTATTCACGGTGCAAATGGTTATTTACTCGATCAGTTCCTTCAAGACAGCAGCAATCAGCGTACCGATCAATACGGCGGTTCACTTCAAAATCGTGCACGGCTACTCCTAGAAGTAACAGATGCAGTAATCTCCGTATGGGGCGCATCTCGCGTGGGTGTTCATCTTGCGCCGCGTGCTGATGCACATGGTATGGGGGATTCCAATCCAACCGAGACTTTCACTTATGTGGCGAAAGAACTGGGCAAACGCAAAATTGCATTTATCAGCGCACGAGAAAAAGAGGGCGCGGACAGCCTTGGACCACAATTAAAAGTAGCCTTTGGCGGAACCTACATCGCCAATGAACGCTTCACAAAAGACTCTGCCAATGCTTTGCTTGCTAAAGGCAATGCAGATGCAATTGCGTTCGGGATACCGTTTATTGCAAATCCTGACTTGCCTGAGCGTTTTGCCCAAGGTGCTGAACTCAATAAAGCGCGCCCAGAACTTTTCTATGCGAATGGTGGAGAAGGTTATACGGACTATCCAACACTCTAAAACAGAATCATAAATAACGTTCAAGATAGTAAACATCTGCTATCTTGAACGAGTTTATCAAATAACATTTGAAAGCAAGAAACGGAGTGTACTAATACGCATCATCCATCAAAATTAGCATCAAGGTAAGCTAATACCAAGGATGTTCTTATGAACAATTACACACCAAAACGAATAGATAAAATAGCATACATTACTGACGATGCGCGTTGGCAAGCCGTAATCGACCGTGATAGAAATGCTGATGGACAATTTTTTTATGCCATCACCACCACAAAAATTTACTGCTACCCCTCTTGTCCTTCACGTTTAGCTTTACGGAGTCATACCCTTTTTTTTGAAAATGCGACAACAGCAGAACTCGCTGGATTTCGTCCATGCAAACGTTGCAAATCAGATCAAGGTACACCCGAAAATCGCGATGCCCTCCTCATCACACAAGCCTGTCGTTTCATAGAAAATGCAGATGTAATACCCAGTTTAGACACGTTGGCGCAATCACAAAACTTGAGTCGCTACCATTTTCATAGACTGTTCAAATCTATTACAGGTGTTACACCGAGAGAATATGCTATTGCCCATCGTGCGGCTAAAATAAGAACTGAACTCACGCGAAACACGTCCATCACCGATGCAATTTATCAGGCAGGATTCAACACTAACGGTCGATTCTATGACTCATCTACAAAAGTACTCGGCATGACTGCAACCAATTTCAAAAATGGCGGAAACTCAGAAACCATCCATTACAGTATTGGCACATGCTCATTCGGTTCGATTTTGGTTGCGCACAGCGAAAAAGGCATTTGTGCGATTCTCATCCATGATGATGAGGAACCATTATTCGCCGATCTCCATAATAGATTTCCGAAAGCCACACTCATCGAAGATAGCACCGACTTTAAACATTGGCTTGAACAAGTCGTTCACTTTGTTGAAGCACCCAAAACAGGACTGGAATTACCATTAGACATTAGAGGCACCTTGTTCCAACAGCACGTCTGGCAACGCCTACAAAAAATCCCTCTTGGCACAACCGCAAGTTATACCGACATTGCCACCCAACTTGGAAACCCTAAAGCCGTTCGCGCTGTTGCGAGAGCATGTGCAGCGAATCCAATCGCGCTGTTAGTTCCCTGTCACCGCGTCGTTCGTAGCGATGGAGGAATTTCAGGTTATCGTTGGGGCGTTGAAAATAAACGCAGGTTGATTGCACGTGAAGCCAAAGCTGTGTTTGAATAATGCCCAAAAAATCTGACCCTTTCACGATTGATCTTTTCGACGATGACATAGAGATCAATCCAAATCGTATCAAACTCGCTGAAGACGCCGTGGTTTTACGCGGCTATGCGTCAGCCATTGCAGTCGATTTAATCAAATCACTCGACTCAATCTTAGCCCATTCACCTCTACGACAAATGCAAACACCAAATGGGTATCCCATGTCTGTGCGGACAGCGAGTTGTGGTGCTTTGGGATGGGTTTCTGATGCTCAAGGTTATCGCTATGAACGTAAAGATCCTCTATCAAAACAATCTTGGCCACCAATGCCCCAAAACTTCATTGAACTTGCCAATAACGCAGCAAAAGAAGCTGGGTTCAACGACTTCACACCAGATAGTTGTCTGATCAATGGCTATTTGGCGGGTGCAAAAATGTCCCTTCATCAAGATAAAAATGAAAGAGACTTCTCTGCACCGATTGTGTCGGTATCATTAGGACTACCTGCATTCTTTTTGTTTGGTGGCAATGCACGCTCAGAACGACCACAACGTCATCGACTCGAACATGGAGATGTCGTTGTTTGGGGAGGTTCATCTCGAATGAAATTTCATGGAATTGAACCATTAATCGATGGAATTCATCAACTGTTAGGGAGACAAAGAATTAACTTAACATTCAGAAAAGTGATATAAATAGAATTAAAGCAGTTTTCTGTCCGTCACATTTAAATTTTTAAAAAATTACACGGCACAGAGAAATTTTACTTACCTTGCAATCATTTACAGTCAATGTTTATGCTTGATTAGAATTCACAAATTTGAATAGTATTTGAATACACTTCAAAAACTCAAACTATTGAATAGTGCGTAATCCTTTAATCTAATTAAAAAAAAAGACCAGCACAAAGCTGGTCTTTTTCTTAAAGCTAAATATTATTCAGCTTCAACTGCGGTTGTACCGATCTGACGATCAACCAGTTCTACATACGCCATAGGCGCAGCATCACCAGCACGGAAGCCAGCTTTCAGTACACGCAAATAACCGCCGCTACGAGCTTTGTAGCGTGGACCTAGTACGGTAAACAGTTTACCAACCATCGCAGGGCTACGCGTACGCGCAAACGCAAGACGACGATTCGCAACTGAATCAACTTTTGCCAAAGTAATTAACGGCTCGGCAACGCGACGCAATTCTTTAGCTTTTGGCAGGGTGGTTTTAATGAGTTCATGCTCAAACAACGAGTTCGCCATGTTTTGGAACATAGCTTTACGATGGCTGCTTGTGCGACCCAGTTTCACACCACTATTACGATGACGCATGGTGATATTCCTAAATTAGCGGCTACGGTAGGCGAATCGGTCATCGACACGCAGGCTGGCTGGTGGCCAGTTATCCAAGCGTAATCCGAGTGACAGGCCTTTCGAAGCCAATACATCTTTGATTTCGGTAAGCGACTTTTTGCCCAAATTTGGAGTCTTGAGCAGTTCAACTTCAGTACGCTGAACCAGATCGCCAATGTAATAAATGTTTTCCGCTTTCAGACAGTTCGCAGAACGAACAGTCAATTCCAAATCATCAACTGGACGTAAAAGGATTGGATCAACCTCTTCACGACTAGTTACAGGCTCTGGAGTATGGTCTTTTTGCAGGTCAACAAAAATAGCTATTTGTTGTTGCAGAATCGTCGCAGCCTTCCGAATTGCTTCTTCCGGATCAACGGTACCGTTTGTTTCAAGCTCAATAACGAGTTTATCCAAATCAGTACGCTG
>JACMMY010000253.1 GCA_014378805.1 Moraxellaceae bacterium | reverse complement strand
CAGGGCGATGTGCTTTGTATTCTGGTGACAGCATGTGGCGAAACGTCGGTTCTGGCGTATCAAAAATCACCGCCATGTGTGTCGGTTGCATGCGACGCATGAGTTTTTGCAGCGCGGATAATGCACCTTTGATCGCGTTGGTGGTTTGACCTTGCGAGGTAGTCAGCGGCGGTAGCGCGTGGAATGCTCGAAACAGGTAATAAGAGCCATCGACCAAAATAAACGGGGGCATGAGTGCGCTCCAAAATGCGATGCTTGATGCAGAATATGATTCATTTGAATAGCCGTGATTTTAAAGTAGAAATGAAACCGCCGCTGTTGTTTATTCAGTTTTCTACTTGTTTCTTTTCGATCTAGGGTTAGACTGATGATGAACGGATCATTATTATTCTAATTATTTCGGAGTCAGCTCATGACCACACGCCTTCTCGCCTTTTCAGGTAGCACACGCAAAGAATCGTTGAACAGCCAAGTATTGCAGGTGGCGATTGCGGGCGCAGAATCCGTCAAAGGTTGCACTGTCACGCTGATCAATCTGAATGATTATTCAATGCCACTTTATAACGGCGATGATGAGCAAGCGTCTGGCATGCCTGAAACGGCGCAGAAACTATTACGTTTATTTGAGAAGCATGATGGTTTGTTACTTGCCTCGCCTGAATATAATGGTTTTTTTACACCATTAATTAAGAATACGTTTGATTGGATGACGCGGGCTGAGCCAGATGGCAAAGTCGGTTTGCGTATCTTTAAACGTTATCCCGTTGCGCTTATTTCATCAAGTCCGGGGCTGATGGGTGGTTTGCGCAGTTTGATGATGGTGCGGATGTATTTGGGTAATCTGGGATGTTTGGTATTGCCTGAACAAGTTGCGGTGACTGGTCAGAAAATCAAAGATGGAAAAATTACCGATGAGAAATTAGAAGCGCAGGTGAAAGCGATTGGAGCTGGGTTAGCGGAATGGGTTGGCAAATAAGTAAAATATAAACAATTTGGCTGCGGGCTTGCCCCAGCTTGCTGAATTGGAGCTGCGATAAGCACGCAGCATACGCCTGCTACGCACTCTTAAGTTAATCAAATTAATTAGTTAGGTGTATTTAACTTAAATCAATTCCAAATTCTATATTTAACTTTTGATTAATGTTTGCACTTCTTAACGAGTTTACGTTATTAGTATGCACATCCTCGCTTGCCAGTTGTTCTGGTAAGCCATTTAGAAAATATGATTCAATAAGTTTATTATTGTCTCCTGAGTCTTCAACATTCAATTCTTCATTGGGGTTTGATTTCTTTACGTTTTCATATGACCAAGTATTATGCATTTTTCTAGTTATAATTAGTTCATTTTTAGCTCTAGTCAATGCAACATATAAAACTCGTCGTTCTTCTTCGACATCATCTAAGTCATTTATTGCGAATGCAGGCGGATATGAACCAGTAGAAACATTCTGAACATAACAAACCTCCCTCTCAGTACCTTTAGCAGAATGTATAGTGATTATTGTAACTATATCTTCATTTTCGATTCTATCTCTTTCAGAGTTAAAAATTGGATCAAGAATATACTCTTCTAAAAACTCTAAAACAGATGAATGCTTTTCAGCAAGTTTTTCTACAAAACTAAAATCACGTTGACGTTTTTCCCAATCTTGGTTCTTATATTTATTTGCTAACATATCAGTCATTAATTTTACGGCTTTCGAAATAATTTTAGATACAGAGCCTTCAATTTGAATTAATTCTTTAATTACTGATGCAAGCTCTGAGGAACCGTATCCCTCCGTTTCTAGAGTACTAATAGCATCATTTGTATTATCGTGATTTAAAATCTCATTTATTATTTTCCCCGCCTTAACCTCTCCAACACCTGACCATAGTGTTAAATATCGCATCCAGCCAATTTCATCTTGATTGTTCCCAATCAAACGAAGAACGGATAAGACGTCTTTTACATGAGCAGCATCCAATAATTTTGTGCCGCCAATAAATATATAAGGTATTTCCTTTGCAAGCAAAGCAGCTTCGACAGTTCTTGCTGAAAAGCTGGAACGGACTAAAATCATATGATTTTTCCACAAACTTCCAGATACTCTTCTTTTAATTAAATCTTCGGCTATCCAACGCCCTTCTTCCCACTCATTGCTAAAAGTATGAATTTTAGGAATCAATCCAAATCCACGCATTGATTTCAGTTTCTTATCATAATTTATAGTACTACTCTTCAATAGCCAATTTGAAATATCTAATATTTCTTGTGTTGAACGATAATTATCTTCTAGTCTTAAGATTGTAGAATCAGGTAAGCGCTCTTGGAAACTATGAACATTTTTGAAGTCTGCCCCCCGAAATCCATATATTGATTGAGCATCATCTCCAACACAAAATAATTTCACATATTTAGTTAAAGGTTCGAGTAGCTCCCATTGAAGTGGATTAGTATCTTGCATTTCATCAACTAATATATGATCAAATTGAGTTCCGACCCATTTACACAACTCTTCATGCTGATTAATACCTTTGGCAACTATGTCTAGGATATCGTCATAGTCAAAGTAATTCCTACTCCTTTTTCTTAATTCATACTCTTTCATGATGCTTGCGATTGGTTCTTTCTGATTATAATAATTTGGCGACTGTTTTTTTAGTGTAGCATCCAATGATGTTCTTGTATTTCGGGCAAATGAGTACAAATCACAGATTTGAGCCGCAGTTGGAAAATTCCCGCTTGCACGCTTCCCTCTTAACAGCTTAAATAATTGAAGTTGATCATCTCTATCGATTACAGTGAATTTTTTAAATCCAAATGCTGTTGGGGCGCGTCTGATAATTGACGTACACCATGTATGGAATGTAGATGATCTTAATCCTTGACTGCTATCGCCTAAATGAGTTTTTACTCTTTCAACTATTTCTGATGCAGAGCGTCTAGTGAATGTGAGTATTTGTATTCGATCAGGTGATACACCTTGAGAGATCAAAAATGCAGCTCTAGCTATTATTGTTTTTGTTTTTCCACAACCAGCACCAGCCAATACAAGAGCGTGATTTTTTAAGTGAGTAGCAGCTACCCGTTGACTCGGGTTTAACTCTAATAACAATTTATCAGCAGACATTTTCTTCTCTTTTATATTCGATTTGGTATCAAAAATTTCTTTAAGTATAAAGCAAGAAATAGCTATATAACTTCATCACACTTCATCATAAGATTCGTAAGACATCATACTTATCTGTACTCGATATAAAAAAAACCAGCTTCCGCTGGTTTTTTTACATCTGAATCACTGATCCGCTAGGAATCAGTCTTCCATATGCTTAATGATCGCATCACCAAACTCAGAACTACGCAGCAACGTTGCACCAGGCATTAAACGTTCAAAGTCGTAAGTCACAGTTTTAGCAGCAATTGCATTTGAAATGCCTTTGATGACCAAATCAGCAGCTTCAGTCCAGCCCATATCACGCAGCATCATTTCAGCAGACAGAATGATTGAGCCTGGATTCACTTTATCCTGACCTGCATACTTCGGTGCAGTACCGTGAGTTGCTTCGTAAACAGAAATCGCGCCGCCGATGTTTGCGCCCGGTGCAATACCGATACCGCCTACTTCCGCCGCCAAAGCGTCAGAAATGTAATCGCCGTTCAAGTTCAAGGTTGCGATCACAGAGTATTCTGCTGGGCGCATCAAAATCTGTTGCAAGAACGCATCAGCAATCACGTCTTTGATGATGATTTCTTTGCCAGTTCTTGGGTTGATGATCTTCATCCAAGGACCACCATCGATCTCTACACCGCCAAAGCGTTCAGCAGCGAGCTCATAGCCCCACTCTTTAAACGCACCTTCGGTGTACTTCATGATGTTGCCTTTGTGAACCAAAGTCACGCTAGGCTTGTCATTGTCGATTGCGAATTGAATCGCCTTACGAACCAGACGTTGAGTCCCTTCTTTAGAAACAGGCTTGATACCGATACCGCAGTTTTCTTCAAAACGGATTTTAGTCACACCCATTTCTTCTTTTAGGAATTTGATGACTTTAATTGCTTCTGGTGAGCCAGCTTTCCATTCGATACCTGCGTAAATGTCTTCTGAGTTTTCACGGAAGATCACCATGTCGGTGAGTTCTGGGTGAGATACAGGGCTTGGTACACCTTCGAACCATCGCACTGGACGCACACAAACGTACAAATCAAGTTCTTGGCGCATTGCCACGTTCAGTGAACGCATACCACCGCCAACTGGCGTAGTCAGTGGACCTTTGATCGATACTACAAATTCGCGCAATGCTTCAAATGTTTCTGCTGGCATATATGTGCCATATAATTTATTCGCTTTCTCACCGCAATAAACTTCCATCCACACAATCGCACGTTTACCTGCATATGCCTTTTGGACTGCAGCATCAACAACTTTGATCATGGGTGGTGTGATATCCACACCAATACCATCACCTTCAATGAAAGGGATAATCGGATGATTGGGGACGTTCAGGGATAGGTCAGCGTTTACGGTGATTTTGTCACCATCAGTTGGAACCACGATCTTCTGATAACCCATTATACAGGTGCTCCCTTTTCAAGTACAAAACGTAGATATATTACAATAACATAGAATATTTAATGACCATGACAATAATATAAAACAACAACAATTAACGGTCATCTGGGTCAGTTAAACTTAAATAAAGCAACGACAGAACTTTTTTGGATATCGTGAATAAATACTCTTAGATTCACTCAGTTTTAGCATGGCACTATTTTAAACAAAGTACGGGACAATGGTGATTTAGATAACAAATAGAGATATTTTTAAAGATGATAATCACTCCTAATTGATCAAATACGATTCAATTCAAGGCAATTTTTAATGAATAACGCTAAACTTAAACCAATTCAGTCATCACTGTTTCAAATTGCTACAAACCAAAATTACTCAGTAGACAAATTTACATGCCCAAAATAGTGCTTTTTAATAAACCTTACGATGTATTGACTCAATTTCGTGCTGAAGGTGATCGAAAAACGCTCGCCGATTTTATTCATGATCCGAGCTTGCGCGTTGCGGGGCGTTTAGATCGTGATTCCGAGGGTCTATTACTCTTAACCAATGATGGTATCGCGAATGCCCGACTAACTCAGCCCAAACAAAAACAGTATAAAACGTATTGGGTACAAGTCGATGGCAAGCCAACAGAAGACGCAATCACTCAGTTAATCAAAGGTGTCAGGTTAAATGATGGTATGACGTTGCCTGCAAAAGTAAAACGGATAGATGAGCCGCTGATTTGGTCGCGGACACCACCAGTACGCTATCGCGCGTCTATTCCAACATCTTGGTTAGAAATTCAAATTTGTGAAGGTCGTAATCGTCAGGTTCGACGCATGACTGCTGCGGTGAACCATCCGACATTACGTTTGATCAGAGCGCAAATTGGTCCTTATAGTTTAGGTGACTTGGCTTCAGGTGATTGGCGTGAAGTCGATTATGTTGCGGTTTAGGCGAAGCCTACGCCTATTCTGATTTTGGTGTATTTTTGAGGAATTCATCAAAACAGATCAGCGTCGACTTTCTTGCCTCGGCATAATCGACGACTGGGCGCGGATAATCTTTGCCTAACGTAATACCTAATGCGTGCAGTTCTTTTTGATATTCCCATGGTGCGTGAAGATACTTTGTTGGAACATCTGCAAAAATGGGCAGGTACTTCTTAATAAATAACCCTTCACCATCAAATTTCTTGCTTTGGGTCATCGGATTGAAGATTCTAAAATACGGTTGTGCGTCACATCCTGTTGAAGCTGACCATTGCCAACCACCATTATTTGCAGCTAAATCATAGTCTAATAATTTTTCCGCGAAATACTGCTCGCCCATTTTATAGTCTATGAGCATAATTTTTGTCAGAAATGATGCGGTGAGCATTCGTAAACGATTGTGCATATAGCCCAACGTATTCAGTTGCACCATCGCAGCATCGACCAAGGGGTAACCCGTCTGCCCCTGACACCAAGATTTGAACAGCTCAGCATCGGTTAGCCATGGAAAATGCTGATATTGTGGTTTAAAAGATGATTGAACCACATGTGGATCATTAAACATAATCTGAAAATAGAAGTCGCGCCAAATAATCTCATTCAGCCACGTATCGCATCCTTCGCGAAAACGACCCTCAGAGACATCAGACAATTCCAATATTTCGCGGACTACTTTACGAATCGAAATCGTACCGAATCGAAAATGGGTTGATAAAAAAGATGTACCGCTAATACCAGGAAAGTCGCGGTTTTCTTTGTATTGGCGCACTTTATCTGCTTTAAAAGCAGCAAAGAGTTCATGTGCATGATTTGCAGCCACGATTTTCTTATCCGCAATCCCCGTTTTTTCAAAACCTAAATCTTCTAGCTTTATTAGCGTACTGCTTTCAAGTTTTGCCATTTTTCCGAGTTGATCTTCACTGGGATAATGATTGAAATTTGATACATGTAACTTTGCTCGCCATGTGTTTTTATACGGCGTAAAGACATGGTAAGGCAGACCTTGCTGATTCAAAATTTCTTTTTTGGCAAAGATTACAGTGTCTTTAAAGTGTCTAAACTGGATGTTATTTTTATAAAGTTCCTCACCAATGAATTGATCTCTGCTGATTGCGTCGGGTTCATAGTCTTCGGTACAGTAAACGGCATCGACTTGATGTTCTTTTGCCAGTTTGATGATTTGATCAGGATAATCATGGATAACGATCAAATCTGATCCAGAGTCATTGAGTTTGTTTTTAACATGTTGAATACAATGCCAAATGAATTCAACACGTCTATCTGACCTCGGTAATTTCTCTAAAATATTTTTATCAAAGATAAAAACAGGAATGACCAGATCAAAGTCATTTAAGCAATGAAAAAGCGCAGTATTATCTTCTAAACGTAAATCTCTACGAAACCAAAAAATAGCTTTTTTCATGGATGCGACTCTGCCATAAATTCCTCTGAATACTCAAAATTAACGATCAAGCTTAGTGATCCTTAGGATGACGCGATTTTTTATGGATCGGTTCTTCGGTCTTAGTTTCATCAGATAATTTTTCTGATTTCAATGCATTATCGACATGAGTAACCACTTTATGTGGCAATTCATGAAATAAGTGCCGTAATACTTTGCCCATTGGTCCTCGAGGAACTTGGTCTACAAACTCTATTTTATCCGGTATTTCATTGCCTTTGAGATGGCTATGCAGATAATCTGATAATCGTTCAGGCGTTAAGCCTTCGCGCGCAACTACAAAAAGTTTAATCGCACGCTGGGCTACGCCATTTTCGTGGTCACTATGAAGTTCTTCTTGCACGGCGAGACAGTCGATAACATCTTCATGTTCAGTTGCCGCATTTTCGATTTCACGAGGGAAAACCAGTTCGTTTTGCACCCAAAACACATCTTTTTTTCGTTCGAGCAGACGTAAGTAACCATCTTCATCGAGTGATGCAATATCGCCAGTACGCAACCATCCATCATGCGTGAGGACTTCACTAGTGACCTGTGGAAGCTGCCAATATCCGCGCATGAGCTGAGGTCCACGTACCCACAATTCGCCAGCTTGATTAAAACCTAAATCACCCCCTTGATTTGATACGATTCGAACTTGGGTTTCAGGAGTTATCACACCCGAAGTCCCGATTTTGACTCGATTGGGTGGAGTGGCAGCGATTAACGGTGATGCTTCACTCAAACCATAGCCTTCGATAATAAAATGACCTGTTCGTGCATACCATTCTTTATGCAAACTCAAACTGACTGGACTCCCACCACACATAAACATCGTGAGTTTGTCTGAAATTTTTAAATCATTAGATTTTTTTAATAATTGATCAAAAAGCAGAGGAATACCGAGCATTGCATCATAAGGGTGCTGTAGTATTTCAGGATGTTCCATTAAGTTGTTGATGCTTGTTAATGCGACACATCCTTGTTTTGCAACACTAAATAATAAATTGGTAATCCCTAAAATGTGTTGTAACGGCAACGGACACAAAATCTGGCATCTCATTGGAATACTTCGACCCAAAACCAATTGTCCTTGATAAAGACTGGCGAGTAGACTTGAATGCGTCAGTAATGCACCTTTTGGACGTCCTGTTGTTCCACTGGTGTATTGCATTAACGCAATATCATTAGGTTGTGCAACTGGCCAATCAATCGGGTGACTTCGTTTAGATAAAATGTCTCGTAAACGGGTATGAATGAGCAAAGATTCGGTGGTTTTAAATACACGGATTAGTCGTGACACTGAAACCCATCCATGCAAAAAGGCTTTCATATTTGCATAGTCACTTTGGCGTGTTGTGACGATATGACGAATGCCTGTTTGCAGTAACATCGGTTGAATTTCAGCCAGTAAAGTAGGCGCAGTAATGAGCAGTTTCGCCCCAGAATCTTGAAGTTGGAATAAAACATTATCGGCATTTATTGATATGCCTAAATTGACCACGACCGCGCGTGTAAGCCATGCGGCATAAAGAGCGACGCCGTAAGAAAGACTATTAGGTAAATAAATTGAAACTCGATCACCAGGTTTTATATTGGCTTCGTGAATCATCCATGCGGCAAGTGTTTTAGCACTGCTGTAAAGTTCTACATAACTCAGCTTCACATTTTCATAAGCCAGTGCAGGTGCTTTTGGAGCGGCTTCAACTGTTTTAAAAAAAAGTTCAAGCAACGTTTTTTCTGTTGCTTTAATCCGCCCACGCCCGACGTACAACGCAGCTTGACGCGATGTTCTAGAAGCTTTTGTGTTCAAATTTTTGTCGCTTTGCACCAGTAAACATCCTCGAACTCTGAGTAAAATATAATATATTTTATAAATACAATCTATTCTTAGATTGGACTATCACCATGCGTATCAGTGAGGATAAGGATGTTCTTATGATATATAACTAATGAATACTACTAAAAGGTTCGAGCCAATCGGTTAATCGCTCTGGATGAGCCACGGACAATCGAATCGTGTGAATGGCTGACGCAACGGGTTGAATTTGAAAAGTCATCAATTCATCGCGTCTAAACACATGACAGGTTAACAACGTACCAGCGCCAGTGCAAGCTCTCACATTAAAGCCTGCCGCATCTGCCCATTGTGCCAGCAATCCAGTCGTCGCTCGAATCCCATCAATTGCGATTAAGGTATCGTGTGCAGAAAGTCCTGCATCTGCACCCACGGAATCTCTCAATACTTGCTGAATGACCAAACCATTCGGTGATTCACTGGTTTTAAGTCCCAATGGCCACACTTTATGTTCAACTGTATACTTTACACCCACCTTATCAAGTAGGGTTTCTAGCGGAAGCTCAAGCGTTCCTTCGACATAGTTTAACCAAAAATCATTGAGGCGATCACCGATTAATTGTTCACATAAATCAGGGATAGTACTCGCAGTTAACGATTGACCTTGTTGAGCGAATTGATAGAGTTGACGCATCACAGCATCGAGCGAACTGCCGCGCTCACGCAACGTTAAATCCAAACACAAACCGATTAATGCACCTTTATTGTAATAACTGGTTGTGGCATTTTGCGAGTTTTCGTCAGGACGATAATATTTAATCCATGCGTCAAAACTGGAATCACTGACACTCTGATGTTCTCTACCTGCATTCTGAAGATACCGAGTGATTTGTTCGGCTAATAATTCTAAATAGGAAGGACGATCAATTACACCGCTACGATATAAAATCAAATCATCGTAATAAGAGGTAAATCCTTCAAATACCCATAACATGCGGGTATACACTTCTCGTTCTAAATCAAGGACTGCAAACTCTTGTGGTCGAACGAATTTAATCATCCAAGCATGAAAATATTCATGGCTACACAGCCCTAAGAACCGTCGATATGCGGCTGATGGTTGTTCCGCTTCATTGCCAGAGGGTAAATCTTCGCGTGGCGTAATTAAGCTCGTGCAATTTTGATGTTCTAAGCCGCCGTAACTCGACCCAGTAGCCATGACCATAAATAAGTAATTTTTAAAAGGTGCGCTGCCAAAAAACTCAATCTCATAACGACATATTTTTTTTAGATCATTGGCTAAGCGTGTCATATCGGTACGATGCCGACCAGAAATAGCGATCGTGTGCGGAATACCATTGACATCAAAACTGTTTACACTTTGTTCGGCAATTTCAAAAGGATGATCGATTAGATCATCGTAGTTTTTGGCACGGTAATGATAAATACGATTGTTTTCGGTGTGTTGTATCGCACTCATCTTTGTTAATGAACAGGCTATTGGGTGCTGTGCAAAAGATTGCCCAGAATTGATAATAAGTTGTATGGGGTGTTGTTCTCGTCCTGCAACAGCAAGGCAAACACAGGCTGGATTTGCGTAGGCACGGGTATGATCTAAATACGCTCCGCGTACGGATAGATCAAAAGCATAGACTTGATAATGAACAACTATCGTCTCACCTGCTTCGCAATTTAAGCGCCAGCGGTTTTTACTGATTTTTTCAACATAGATATGACGTGCTGATTGCTGTGATTGTAGGTCTAAAACGGTTGCACTTAACGTACTTACGTGGCGCGCGAACTCTCTAATCAGATAGCTCCCGGGCACCCAAACGGGTATCCAGAGTTCTTGCTGTGCAAGTGCACTGAAACTCATGCTGACATCAATCAGATGCTGCCCAACATGCTCAAAGGAGAGAATATATTTAATTGCTAACTCTGAGTTTAATGGGCTGATGCTGTGTTCGGCATTTGTATCATATTCCGTCATTACAACCCTACTCCATTGGCTTATTCAGCTCTGTTTATGACCATAGCGTTCATGACATATAATAACGATTTTTTAGTCCATAAAAGCAAGTTATTCATAAAACCATGACAACTGTCAGACATTCAATACGCTGAATTTCGTAAAAATCTGTCATATTATTTTGATTATATTCAACATAACAACTTACTCACTCATTGTTGATGACTTTATAAAACCTAAAAAACAACTTTTTATATCAGCTTATTAAAACTTTTTAAATTACATTCAATTTGAGGACATAAATCATGAAGAAATCCAATTCCAATTATTCGCCGACGCGGATTGTGATCGTTGGTGGAGGTGCAGGTGGTTTAGAGCTCGCAACTCGTCTCGGCAACAGTTTAGGTAAATCAGGCAAGACACAAATACTTTTGGTTGATTCGACGTTGACGCATATTTGGAAACCCTTGTTGCATGAAGTTGCTGCTGGAACAATTAATTCATTTGAAGATGAATTAAACTATTTTGCGCATGCCTCAAAGAATTATTTTGAATTCCATTTAGGTCAAATGAAAGGCATTGATCGCACCGCAAAACGATTAGTGCTGGATCCATTGACAGATGGTTTGGGTCACGAAATTGCACCAGAACGCAGTCTGCGTTACGATAATTTAGTCATATCAATTGGATCAACCTCGAATGATTTTGGTACGCAGGGTGCAAAAGAAAACTGTATTTTTCTAGATTCACGTGCGCAAGCAGATCGTTTTCAACGTGAATTTTTGAATCTGTATTTACAGGCACAAGCGCGTTCTCTGCAAACAACAAGTCCTCAAGTTTTGAATATCGCGATTATTGGCGCAGGTGCGACAGGCGTCGAGCTGGCGGCTGAATTACATCATGCTACTCATGAATTTATCCGCTATGGATTAAATAGCATTGACCCGAGCAATGTCAGTATTACTTTGATTGAGGCCGCAGATCGTATTCTCCCCGTGCTTTCAACTCAGAATTCTGCCGCAGCAACCAAGCAGTTACTCGACTTCAATATTGATGTCATGACCAGTCGTCGTGTCACCGCTATTCATTCCGATTCGGTGGAGTGTGATGGTGGAATCTTTATTCCTGCAACACTAAAGGTTTGGTCAGCAGGGATTAAAGCACCTGATGTATTGAAAGATATCGCGGGTTTAGAAACTAATCGTATTAACCAACTGGTTGGTTGTTCGTCCGACCCTACAAACCTCACGAGATGATTCAATTTTTGCTTTCGGCGATTGTTCCTGTTACATCCCCGAAGGTGCAGAACGTCCAGTACCACCCCGTGCACAAGTTGCTAACCAGCAAGCCATTGTTTTGGCAAAAATTCTGAAAGCCAAAATTGCAGGCAAACCGTTACCGACATTTACGTTTAGCGATAAAGGTTCGCTCATTTCATTGGGTGAAACCAATACTGTGGGTAGTTTAGTGAATAAAATCAACGTACAAGGTATGTTTGCTCGTATCATGTATCTTTCACTCTACCGCTTACATCAAGTCGCTTTGCATGGTGTATTTAAAACGGGTGTATTGATGTTTAAAGACCTACTGTCGCGTACATCAGGGCCGACGCTGAAATTGCATTAATGAAATTTTAGCAGACATAAAAAAAGCCATTTCTGCGTCTGAGTAATGGCTTTTTGGTATCAAGATTTTGTGTTTAAGCTGGTATCGCTTTAGGGTTTTCACCGTATTGGTTGCTACCCAAATCGCTATCAGTAGCGCACCAAACGATTAAAATAATCCAACCAATAATTGGAATTAAACCGATTAATTGCCACCAACCGCTTCGGTTAATATCGTGGAGGCGTCGAGCAGTCACAGCAATACTCGGTACAATCATTGCGATATTAAATACATCCGCAATAAATTTTGTATTTAACATATAGTCAACAGTGCTAAGTGCAATGGAAATAAGTATATAGATCAGCGTGAACATCCAAAATTATTCACGACGTGCTCGCACTTCAAATAATGCGTATTTATTCTTTAATAGACCAAGATACCAATTCATGTTCAATGTCCTTTGTAATTTTTTAATGTGAATGTCAATTTTATAAATGTGATCGAGAGCAGGCTTATGGATGATACAACTGCGCCATAGTTTCCTTGTACAGTAAAAAAAACGAATTGCAAAACAGAATGCTAGATCACTAAGCGCGCCAATTTACCAACTTCATCTATGATATTTTTTATTGTTTGTTATGATATTGTCTATTCCTTGCAAACATATCTGAGTCACTGTATGAGCAATTTGTCCACAGTTGCATTTTCTATGCTTGATCTAGTTCCAGTGTGTGTGGACGGTTCAATTGAACAAGCATTGCATAACTCACTCAATTTGGCACAGCATTTAGAAATGCTTGGCTTTACGCGTTTTTGGTTAGCAGAACATCATAACATGCAAGGTATTGCAAGTTCTGCAACAGCTGTTTTGATAGGTTACATTGCGGCAGGCACGACAAAAATTCGTGTCGGTTCAGGAGGCATCATGCTTCCAAATCACGCGCCGTTGGTCGTTGCAGAAAACTTTGGTACCTTGGCAACACTTTATCCGAATCGGATTGATTTAGGACTGGGACGCGCACCAGGTACAGATCAAGTCACAATGCGAGCCTTACGTCGTGATCGCATGGATGGCGAAGATTTTCCGAATCAAGTTGCGGAATTACGGGCTTACCTTGCGCCAAAAAAAACCAGTCAGCGTGTCATTGCCATGCCAGGTGAAGGAACTGACGTTCCCGTATGGTTACTTGGATCTAGTTTGTATAGTGCGCAATTAGCGGCCCAGCTCGGTTTGCCGTACGCATTTGCATCGCATTTTGCACCTCAGTTGATGCATCAGGCCATTCAAATTTATCGCACACAATTTCAACCTTCATCCGTTTTAAAAGAACCGTATCTTTGCCTCGGTGTACCCTTAATTGCTGCGCCCACCGACGACGAAGCTCAGTTTTTGGCGACGACATCCAAGCAAAGGATTCTTGCGCTGATGCGTGGTCAAAGCCTTTTTTTACACCCACCTATTGCAAATACTGAACTTGAATCACTCTGGTCTCCAGTAGAAAAAGCCGCTGTTGAAGCCTTTTTAGAAGTAGCAGTGATTGGTAGTCCAGAGACAGTGAAAGCAAAACTAGAACAATTACTTGCAGATACTGATGCTGATGAGCTGATGTTTGTTTCTGATTCATATAAACATGAACATCGCTTACGTACTTTTAGTATTTTGAGTAGCTTGCGATAAATATCATACTAAAAAAAACGTCGAACGATAATTTAAATCATCGTTCGACGTTATTGTTACAGATACAACAGTGTTTAGAACGTTTCACGATCAAATGTAGATGATACTTTATGAATTGTTAAATCAGCACCGTAATATTCTTCCTCTTGAGTTAAACGCAAACCCAAGGTGAACTTCAGAATTCCATAGACCACCAAACCGCCAATAACCGCAATGCTAATGCCGAGCAAAGTGCCAATGATTTGCGAATAAATCGATACGCCGCCCAAGCCGCCCAATGCTTGAACTCCAAAAATTCCAGCGGCAATCCCCCCCCAAGCGCCACATACACCGTGCAATGGCCATACACCGAGTACATCATCAATTTTTAAACGGTTTTGGGTAAAGGTAAACAGATAGACAAACATACCGCCAGCGATTGCACCAATCGCGAGCGCACCCAATGGATGCACGATATCAGAGCCAGCACAAATTGCGACTAAACCTGCAAGTGGACCGTTATGCATAAAACCTGGATCGTTTTTACCTGCAAAATTTGCAGCTAATGTCCCACCAACCATCGCCATCAATGAGTTGATGGCAACTAAGCCAGAGATTGCATCTAAACGCTGTGCGCTCATGACGTTAAAGCCAAACCAACCGACAATCAGAATCCATGAGCCTAATGCGAGGAATGGAATTGATGATGGAGGATGCGCGGCAATTCGACCATCTTTGCTATAGCGACCATGACGTGCACCAAGCAGCATGACTGCAACCAGTGCAATCCAACCACCAACCGCATGCACAACCACTGAACCGGCAAAATCATGGAATGATGCACCAAAGGTGTTCTTCAACCAATCTTGGATGCCGTAATTACTGTTCCAGCTAATCCCCTCAAAGAATGGATAAACCAAAGCAACGAGGAAGAAAGTCGCAATCGATTGCGGACGGAACTTAGCACGCTCAGCAATACCCCCAGAGATAATCGCGGGAATTGCTGCAGCAAAGGTCAATAAAAAAAAGAATTTAACCAGTGCATAGCCTTTATCTGCTGTCAGTACACTCGCTGTATCAAAGAAAGTGACCCCATATGCGAGCCAATATCCGACAAAGAAATAAGCAATTGCAGAAATTGAAAAATCTGTCATGATTTTTCCAAGCGCATTTACTTGATTTTTTACACGGACTGTCCCTAATTCTAGAAATGCAAAACCAGCATGCATTGCTAAAATCATGACAGCACCTAACAGTAAAAATAGGACGTCATTACCGTTAATCATCTCAATCCTCGCGGAAGCAGTATTCGTTAAACTTAGTTGTGGGGTATGACTTTGATTTAAAACATTAATTTCAAGGTAATAAATCTCCACAAATTTGATGTTGATTTACGTTTTAAAAAATTCTTAAAGAATCAAAAAAGATTGCCATATTGCCCGAAATGAGTGCGATCAGACAAGCATCATTTGCTATTTTATGCACATTTCTGGTTCGGTCGTGAGCGATGATGAAGTGATTCGCAAGAGTGCCTTATAAATACTACGATTTTTTACGCTAGATCACCCTCAAAAGTTCTATGATTAGCGCATGTTCTTTGGAGTAATTACCCGCAATGTCAAAAAATCTGATGAAAAACGCACAACCACAACGCTTACAGAAAAACATTCGCATGATGGTCCAAATCTTTGCGCTACCGTTAAGTTTTGTATTATCCATCAGTAGCGTACATGCGTTTGAACCCTTTGAAGCCAATTACAGCTTTAATATTGCAGGACTGCTTCATGGTACCGCCTCGCGTACATTGACTGTTAAAGATGACATTTGGAACTATAGTTTTAAAGCCAATGTTGCATCGTTAGCCACCGCCAGTGAATTTAGCCATTTTCGAATTAATCTAGCTAAAAAAGACGATAATTCAACTTCTCAGCGAATTGAATCATTAGATCACTATTACAACTTTAAATTCCTAACCAATCATAAAACCAATAGTTTTAAGGTCGATTGGAATAAGAAAGTTGTCAACACCACCAATCAAAATGGCAGTAATAGCTATCCTGCACAAGTGGGTATGCTTGATATGTTGGATTTGGAGTTACAAGTTCGCGAGGACATCAAACATAAAAGACTACAACCGTTTTATCTGCTTGCTGACGACAAAGGTATTTCCAGAATTAGCTTTGTGAATGAGGGCGATGAAAAAGTGACGACTGATGCGGGGACTTATGACACTGTTCGGATACGCTTAGTTCAAGAAAATCAAAAACGAAAAACTTATTTTTGGTTAGCGCCTAAGATGGATTATTTGCCTGTTCAAGTTCGTCAAGATGATGGTAGCCTCTCCTACATCTTAAGTTTAACCCGCTACACATCCGACGCAAAGTAAACAAAATACCACGTCAGATGATGTGACTTTTATATCATATTGAGTGAGGTCATCTTACAGATAGCTTATTCTGATCAGTTAAATCAAACACACAGGAAAGATAAAATGTATTTATTAGGCAATGTGTTGGTTGGCTTGGTTGCTCTGCTGCATCTTTATTTTCTTGTACTAGAAATGTTTTTGTGGGATACGCCATTTGGGCGAAAGGCCTTTGCTTTAACCCCAGAATTTGCAGCTGAATCCAAAACCTTAGCAGCGAATCAAGGTCTTTATAATGGGTTTCTTGCAGCGGGTTTAATCTGGGGGATTTGTTGTGGTGATGATGGATTTGCCATTACGTTGTTTTTTCTGAGCTGTGTGATCATTGCCGGAATATTTGGTGCAATGACGGTTAGTCGAAAGATTTTCTTTGTTCAGGCGTTGCCTGCAATGATCGCGGTTGGTGTGACATTGATGGCGCGATAAATTCTTTAAAAAAAATTGTCTTATTCTTGTAGGGGCAATCCTTGGTGGTTGCCCTTTTTTGTTTTTTAGGTTTCAGGGCGAACACAAGGGTCGCCCCTACAATTTTTAGCTTTACTCTTCCCTTGTCGCTCTTAAGACTTCTTCAATCGTGGTTTTGCCTAGCAACACTTTTTCTAAACCATCCTGTCGAATTGATGGAGATAGTGTTCGAGCGAGTTTTTCCAACTCATGTTCAGCCACTTCACTGTGAATTAAGCGGCGCATGGCATCATCAACTGGAACCACTTCATAAATCGCAGTACGACCATAAAAACCAGATTCATTGCACTTTTCACAACCTACTGCGATTGGGATTTGTAGCGGATGTTCATGCTTCACTTGGCTAAATAACGCTTCTTCATAATCATCTGCTTCACGACGTATATGGCAATGTGGACAGAGTGTCCGTACCAAGCGCTGCGCAACCACACCAATTAATGAACTTGATAATAAGAATGGTTCAATGCCCATATCTTTTAAACGTGTCACTGCACCAATTGCAGTATTGGTGTGCAACGTCGATAACACCAAGTGACCTGTCAATGACGCTTGAACGGCAATTTCAGCTGTTTCTAAATCACGGATTTCACCGACCATCACCACATCAGGATCTTGACGTAACATCGCACGAAGGCTACGTGCGAAAGTCATATCTACTTTGGTATTGACCTGTGTTTGCCCGATGCCTTCGATTTGATATTCAATTGGATCTTCAGCGGTGAGGATGTTTCGTGTTTGATCATTGAGATCAGATAACGCGGCATAAAGCGTTGTGGTTTTACCTGAACCGGTTGGACCTGTAACCAAAATAATGCCATGTGGACGATGAATCAGCTGAGTGAGCCGCGCATAATCAGTGTCCATGAGCCCAAGCAACGACATATTCAATCGCCCAGCTTGTTTGTCGAGCAAACGCATGACTACGCGCTCGCCGTGGCTTGAAGGCAATGTTGAAACTCGTACATCGACTTCCCGACCCGCTAACCGTAATGAAATTCGACCATCTTGAGGGATGCGTTTCTCAGCAATATCCAAACGCGCCATGACTTTAATACGTGATACCAATAAGGGCGCAAGTTCACGACGGGGCTGTACGATTTCGCGTAACTGACCATCAACACGCAAGCGAACAGAGAGTTTTTTCTCAAATGATTCAATATGAATATCAGAAGCATTTAAGCGAATCGCTTCGGACAGCAGCGCGTTAATCAGACGAATTATCGGTGCATCATCTTCTTGATCCATCAGATCTTCAGCTTCAGGCACTTGATCGGCAAGACTCAGTAAATCAGGATGGTCTTCCAATCCCGCTGCCACTTCCTGCGATTGACCACTATCACGTGAATATGAACCTGCTAGTAAACGAGTGAACTCTTCATCAGTGACCGTTTGATAGCTTGCAGGTGAACCAATCACGCGGCGCGCCTCATTGAGTGCAGGCAATGGCGCATTATCACGTAAGACGATGATAGTCTCTGCACCCATAAATTTGAGTAACACACCATGGCGTTTGGCGAAGCTATAAGGAAGTTGAGCAGGTTGTTGGTGAAGAGTTTGCACAGCATAGTCCGTTATTTTAAGGGCATAGGGTGAGTGTACCTTACGCGCAAGTTGTTGTGAAATTGGAAGGTCATTTAACTACAATGAAGAAATAAAAAGATTTAAGGAATCACATATGCCCAAATCGCCCAGCAATGGAATACCGCACCAGCTAAGACAAAAAGATGCCAAATAGCGTGATTATAGGGAATTTTATTGATTGCATAAAAGATGGTGCCAAGGCTATAACTCAATCCACCCGCAATCAATAAATAAAGCAGTTTAATATCGGCAACTTGATACAACTGATAAATCACAAAAACAGAGAGCCAGCCCATTAGCAAATAAGTGATGAGTGATGTACGTGGAAATTTGTCAATAAAATACATTTTAAAAACAATGCCTGAGATTGCAAGAAGCCAAATGACAATCAATAAAACCTGAGCCAATGTAGAATGCAAGGTGATCATCAGAAATGGCGTGTAACTACCAGCGATCAGTAAATAAATCGCACAATGATCTAAACGTTTCAATATGGTTTTTTGCACTTCATTTGTTGCGCCATGGTATAGCGTAGAAGACGAAAATAATAAAATCATACTGACGCCATACACGGTAACGCCAATCAGTTGTCCATGCGTGAGGATTTGGGACGCCGATGCCTTCATTAACATCAAAACCGTCGCAACAATCGCTGCCAGCGCACCGATTCCGTGACTCAGTGCGTTAGCCAATTCTTCATATGGATAATTCGGTTCAGCAGGTTCTGGGAGGCTCTTTTTGATGGATTGCATAACGTTCCTTCGCTTCGCGCTGCTAAATTTGAATAAATGTGAGTAGTGATTTTTTAGACAATATCATTTTCATTGAGGGCATAGTAGTTCGATAACGAACAAAATGATGTATACGGTTGAATATTTTTGTCCATGTCACGAATCATTTAATCAATCAATAAATTTTAAATAAATTTCTATGAAGATTTTTTATGATAAAAACACACCAATTGATACCTTTTTTAACTTGTTAATCTGTTCATTCTGCACCATGCTCTCTTTATATAGAGGCTATTTTCATGAACATTTTCTTGGTTGGAGGAGCGGTACGGGATTCATTATTAGGCCGCTTAGTCACTGAACGTGATTATGTGGTTGTTGGTAGTACTCCTGAAGAGATGATTGCACAGGGTTTTAAGCCTGTTGGTTCTGATTTTCCAGTCTTTTTGCATCCAGAAACGCATGAAGAATATGCGCTTGCGCGAACCGAACGAAAATCAGGGACTGGCTATGGCGGTTTTACCTTTTTCACATCACCTGATTTAACACTCGAAGAAGATTTAATTCGTCGTGATTTAACCATTAACGCGATGGCTCAAGCTGACGATGGCACATTATTTGATCCTTTTAATGGTCAAGCCGACTTGTCTGCACGCGTGCTACGCCATGTTTCACCTGCGTTTGCAGAAGATCCGTTACGTGTTCTGCGAGTTGCTCGCTTTGCCGCACGTTATGCACCGTTGGGTTTTACTGTTGCACCAGAAACCATGACGTTTATGCAACAACTTGCCGACAGTGGTGAATTGTCTAGTCTGACACCTGAGCGTGTTTGGAAAGAAACCGAACGCGCTTTAGGAGAAGATCGCGCTGAAGTGTATTTTCAGGTATTACGGGATTGTGGCGCGCTGAAAGTGCTCATTCCTGAAGTAGACGCGATGTTTGGTGTGCCACAGCGACCACAGCATCACCCAGAAATCGATACGGGTCTTCATACGATGATGGCGTTGCAGCGTGCTTGCGAATATGGTTTCTCCACTCAAGTGAGATTTGCGACGTTACTCCATGATTTAGGCAAAGCATTAACGCCTGAAGATGAATGGCCTCGCCATGTACAACACGAAGAACGTGGTCTTTCACCTGTTCGTGAATTGTGTAATCGACTTAAAGTACCTAGCAGCTTTCGTGATCTTGCTGAAATTGTTTGTCGCGAACACCTCATGTGTCATCGCGTACTTGATTTGCGTCCTGGTACAGTCTGGCGTTTATTACAACGCATAGATGTCCTACGTAAACCTGAGCGTGTGGAGGAATACATTCTATCTTGTTTATGTGATGCGCGTGGAAGATTGGGTTTAGAGACGCGTGATTATCCTCAAGCCGATTTTTTGCGTGCATCGATTATTGCAGTGCGCAAAGTTCGTGCGGCGGATTTACCAAGTAACTTAAAAGGGTTAAGCATTGGTGAGGCATTGGTTGCTGCGCGTATTGAGGCCATCGCGGCAATTCCGCGTGTTCAGCAAACTGAATTGGATGTGCCTGCTTCAAACCCATCTCAAAAACATGAAGAGAACGTAAATCAATTGGTTCATTAAACTGTGATATGTGTAAAAATATTTATCAGTAAATGTATTAAACATATGCTGTCATTTTATGTTTTAAATCAAGCTTAACCAAGGATGTCTTATGACTACGCTTTATACTGCTTCAGTTCCTGTTTTTAAACAAATGCTCTCCGCGTTAAGTGATGTTTTAAATAAAGCAGAAGCTCATGCTACAGACAAAAAAATTGATCCAGCAGTATTTCTACAATCTCGCCTATATCCAGATATGTTCCCACTTGTTCGTCAGGTGCAAATCGCTGCTGATTTTGCAAAGAGTGTGCCTTCACGCTTAGCGGGCATCGAAGTGCCTGCGTATGATGATAGCGAGCAGACATTTGCTGAGTTACAAACACGTATTAAGAACACGCTTACCATTCTTGATAGCATCACTGCAACTCAAGTGGATGGCAAAGAAACCCTAGAAATCGTATTGCGTCCAAACACGCCAAAAGAGAAAAAACTAAGCGGTGAAACATATTTGCTCAATTACGGCTTACCGCAGTTTTTCTTTCATGTCACAACTGCATACGCGATTTTGCGCCATAACGGTGTAGAAGTTGGCAAACGTGATTTTATGGGTGCGTATTAATCTCCTCTCTGATTCACTATAATTCATTCGAATCATTAATTGAGCTGGAAATTTTCAGCTCTTTTTTTAAGCAAATCCTTAGGGCACGAATAATAACTAGGTGAAGCTTACTCACATCATAATTTGAAAGTGATTCAGGCAGAGATTAATAAGGATGTTTAGCATTTTTGAGTGTAACTACGAGTATCTAAGTACTTTTTTAATGAATTAATTAAATGCTTTAACTAAATAGTCGTCTATAGACTATCCAAAATTTATCTACAACACTAGCTACTCGGTCGTGGTAGCTCTCGAAAAATCTAGATTGGTTCCATTCGATAGGATAGGCATATCGCTCGCCATCCTCACCGATTTTTGACTCCCAGAACGAGGGCTCTATTGGATCAATAATCTCAAAATCCTTTGGGTTATACAAACACGGTTCGTTGTCGTTGTTTAAAATACGATAAAAGTCTGCCTCGATTCCAAGGACTTCGTAAATTTGATACTTGATGAGGCGGCGGTTTGCACTTTTAAGATACTTAACCTTCATTTAAAATGTCTAACAGAAAAAATTTGCTGTGTAAGCAAAAAAAATTTAGAAGTAATTAATAACTCGTCCATTAAACACATGTGATTCTTCTTACATTTCAATCATCCCTCGTCAGCACTTCCAACAATTCAATCTCAAAAATCAAATTTGAATTAGGTTGAATCTTACCCATTTGACGTTCGCCATAACCTAAATGTGCAGGCACAAGCAGTTTACGCTTCCCGCCTACTTTCATGCCCATCAAGCCCTGATCCCAACCTTGAATCACGCGTCGAGTGCCAATGACACATTGAAAAGGCTGACCGCGATCATAGGAAGAATCGAATACTGTACCGTCTTCTAATGTGCCTTTGTACTGCGTCGTAATGAGTGCGCCTTTGACACAAGTTTTACCTTCGCCGACGATTAAATCAAAGATTTCAAGTTTATTAGTCATCAGAATAATCCTTAGAAGATGTATTTAATAGCGCTTTTTGAATGACCAATGCGACCGATTTTTTATTAATACTGTTAATTTGGCAATATTTAGACTCAAGCCATACTGAAAGTTCTTTAGCTCCCTTACTTGAATTACAAGAAAAACAAGATCTCGCAATATTTTCACGAGTCACCATTCTGGCATCGTTGACAATATGTTCCCAAGTTGCCGTTTGCTTTCTTGATTCGCTGGCTGGAAGAAAATCAACGCCGCAATAGACGCAGATTTGATCTCGTTACATCACTTTTTTTTTCTAACCAATCTGGGATATTCCATTTATTCATTTAGTACATCCATAGAATATCCCAATATTGAAATGCTAAATCAAACCTCCGCCACAAACTGCCTAATACCCGCCTTCATTTCCGTCAGCGTTTCTTGCGCTGCCGCCAAGGTTTCTTCTAAATCCGCCTGAGTATGGCTACTCGAAATAAAACCCGCTTCAAACGCTGATGGCGCAAGATAAACACCACGTTTCAACATGCCATGAAAGAACTCGCGGAACGCTGCAACATCGCAGTTGGTCATTGCTTCATAGCTCGATAAATCTTTGGAATCAGTAAAATAAATCCCAAACATACCGCCTGCTTGTTGAACT
>JACMMY010000020.1 GCA_014378805.1 Moraxellaceae bacterium | reverse complement strand
GTCATAGCGTTGAAGAAGTTCGTCAAATCATTGGTGCTGATCGTTTGATTTACCAAGATTTGAATGACTTAATCGATTCTGCACGTGAAGGTAATCCGAATATTGAGCGGTTTGATTGTTCAGTATTTGATGGCGGTTACGTCACTGGTGGTATTGATGAGGCGTACTTGAACAAACTCGAAAATCGCCGTAGTGATCAAGCAAAGAAAACAAGCAGCCGAAGTAATATTGAAGTGATGGACGATACGTCTGTTGATATGACTGGGGTTAAGGAAGACGCTTAATTTAGGCTGATCTCAAATAAAGAAAACCGCCTTTTGAACTTAATCAAATGGGCGGTTTTCTTTTTGTGTATATCAACTCACCCCACCGAGTTTTCTACTTAATTCAAATGAATAGTTTTTAAAAAGCCAGAAAAACATATGTGATAAACAAATATCTTGAAAGCTTTGAGATCGTAACTATGATTAAAAATTTAAAGAAATTAACCCGCATTAGACCTGCAAGAAAAGTTAAAGGGTCGCCAATGATGGGAACAAAACTTAATAGCAGTGACCAATAGCCATATTTTGAGTAAAATTTCTGAGCATATGCTAATTTATCTGGATTAAAAGGAAACCATTTTTTATCTTTTAATCTTTGGAAGTATATTCCTAAAACCCAGTTAACAACAGAACCAAGAACATTGCCCAGTGTCGCAATAAATATCAATAAACCAATGAGATGAGTATGTTTAGATATCGCATTGAGTAAAACGAGTTCAGACTGTAAGGGTAATAAGGTCGCCGCGCCAAAAGCACTTAAAAACAATATGAAGAGCTGCATTATCTACAAACCTTTGACAACCTCTGCCAACGCCATCAACTCCGTTTGCTGCGTTGTACTTTTTCTTGCTAAAAGCGCCAATGTCCGCATCGGTGGCTCGATCAACTCCTGACACACCAGCATTGGATAACCTTGTAAGAAGCCTGAATCCACCGCCATTTTGGGCATCAAGGTAAAACCTAGTTGAGCAGAAACCATTTCCACAAGCGTCGGTAAACTTGTCGCTTCTAAATCACCTAAGTTTGCACGATCACCCAGACTGCACACACTTAAGGCATGTTCGCGTAGACAGTGACCTTCTTCTAATAACAAAAGATGATTTAAAGGCAACTGACTAATTTGCTGATTAGTTTTTTTAGCAAGTGGATCATCTTTATGACACACCAAAAGCAATGGTTCTGTTTGCAAGGCAACCACTTTCAGATTTTCCGTCAAAAATGGCAGTGCTAATAAAACAATATCTAAATCACCATTTTCTAAATTCTGAACCAAAGTTTGGCTTTGCGCTTCATGAATCCGTAGATTGAGTTTGGGATATTGCTTGCGTACAGCATCCAACAGTCTAGATAACACAAATGGTGCAATCGTAGGAATCACGCCGAGATGTAAATCACCTGTTAATGGTTCGCCCATTTCACGACTTAACTTGAGCAAGTCTCCCGCATCCGCCAAAATTAAACGCGCACGTTCAACGACTTCAGCACCCAAAGGGGTTAGACGAACTGTTTGGCGACTACGTTCAACCAGTGCACCGCCTAAAACACGCTCAAGCTCAATAATTCCACCCGACAAAGTCGATTGCGTAACAAAAGAACGTTTCGCGGCTTCCGTGAAGTGTAATGTCTCGGCGAGTGTGACTAGGTAAGATAATTGGCGTAATGAGGGCAGTGCTGACATTACTTATGCCTTAGCCGATTTCATATTTTGGGTAAACAGTCTGACCAAAATGGGTGTATAGGCTTCAGGAAGGTCGTGTGCCATGCCGCTAATCAGATGGAATTGCGAACCTTTGATGGCTTTAGCCGTTGCGCGTCCATGAGCAGGTGGTAAGAGTCGATCAAGACTTCCGTGCAATACAACAGTGGGTGCAATGATTTTTGCATCTTCAGCGGTGAGTGAACCAGTGCTTAACACGCCGAGGTACTGGCGCATAACACCCGCAGGTGAATAACTGCGACGGAATAATGTGCGTGCAAAATCAATTTTACTTTCTACGCTACTTTGATCAGGTGTACCGATGGCATTAAACAAGCGCAAAGAGTGTTTGAGTAAATCTTCTTCATTTTGCGAGGCTGGGCGACCAGTCAATGCATTAAATTGTTTTGGAAATGGTGGCGGTAAAAGTGCGCGGTTATTACTGGTAAATAATAAACCAAGCGATGCGACTTTTTCAGGATAGCGCGCAGCGAGGATTTGAGAGATCATACCGCCCATAGATGCACCGATGACATGGGCTTTTTCAATGCCTAGCGCGTCTAAAATGCCTTTGGTATCATCCGCGAGATCATATAAGTTATAGAGTGCGCCTTCAGTTTTTAAGCCAAAGGTAAAACGCACCATCAATTTTTTGGAATTCATGCGTGGTGATTTCATACGCATTTTGCTAGATAAACCAATATCACGATTATCAAAACGAATGACGCGATAGCCCGCATCAATCAAGCCTTTGCAAAACCAGTCGCGCCACAGCAACATTTGAGCGCCTAAACCCATTACGAGTAAAATGACGGGTGCATCTTTTTTGCCACCCATTTCCACATGAAAATCGAGACCGCCAACTTTAACAGTTGTTTGTTGCATGAAATCGGCATAAGGCGAAGGCGTGAAAATTGCGGTCATGAGCGCGGTTCCAAGAATAAAGATTTGAATCTACTATCGGCTAATTCGATTAAAAGTGGATTTATGAATAGGTTAGACTAGCATAAACATACTGACAATGTATATTGTCATTAATTGATTTTTAGGTGTAAATGAAGTCAATCTCACGGTCTGTGAAAAACGATATCTGATTTGTTATTTTAGTAATTGAGTCAACGATTCTAATGATTCTGGACTTGCTGTATTTTTAAGGACTGATAAATCTAAAGCTACGCCACCTAACAATCGATACAACTCACCGTACTCAGGTTTCCAATCTTGAAAAGCATTGAGTTGTGTCGTCACCGTTGCAACATCTCCACGTGCGATTGGACCGGTTAATGCCTGAGCAGTATCTAATTCAACGATATTTTTAATTGTGCTATGCGCGATCGGTTCGATGATTTGCAAAGCTTGTTCGCGGCTTAAGCCAGCTTTGACGTAACTTTGAATGCTCAGTTCGAGTAATGCGGTGAGATAGTTACTCGCTACAACACTGGCTGCGTGATAAAAGGTTTTATTGGCACTATCGACGTGCAATGTTTGTCCGCCAATGGCTTGAAAGGCTTTTTCAAGTTCAACTAGTGCAGCTTCATCACCTTCAGCACCGCAAAATGTGCCGCTAAAATTAGTGATGCATAAACTTGGATCAGCGAAGCTTTTAATCGGATGAATGCTAGCGATCAATGCGCCAGACTTTTTTACGGAATCCAGAATTGAAGCGGGAAGCGCGCCGCTGCAATGAAAGACGATATTTCCAGCTTGAAGGATGTTTGATTTGACTAATAACTCACAACAATCCGCAATGGATTGATCTGCTGTGCCAATCAAAAATATATCCGCAGACCGCAGATCGTTAACGGATTGAATCGATTTACCTTCACCAATAAAAGCGCAGGCGTTTTGGGCACTTTCTAATGAGC
>JACMMY010000252.1 GCA_014378805.1 Moraxellaceae bacterium | reverse complement strand
TGTAGTTCGGCGTACATTTTTCTTTAAACGCAATCAGCGCTTTTAACATCGTAGGAGATTTTACACGATTACCAAAAGAAAGATGGGTTAAGGAACGTAACTCATCACACGACATTTGCCATGTGATGAGTTTTTACTATGACGTTAGTTAAAGTACCAAATCACATAGCCGACAAATACGCCATAGAGTAGGCCGACAGTTACCAATATACGGCTATCCATCACTCCACGACGGAATAATCCCCATAGTGCAATGACCGCAAGCATCGTAATGACTGCTGCACTAATCAGCGGACCATCAAACAACCATGGGGTAAAGAAAATGCCTAAGGCACTCGGGATGGTCGCTTGAATCATCATCGCGCCTGAGATATTGGCGAGCGCCAAACGTTCTTTACCTTGTTTGACCCAAATTAAAGCATTCATGATTTCTGGGAGTTCTGTCGCAATCGGGCTGAGTAATAATGCTGCCATATGCGGAGCCATACCAAAAGCAACGCCAATTAGCTCAATTTGCGCCACGAAGGTATGTGCAGCAATCGCAACCACGATTAAAGCCCCAGTCGTTTGCAGGGCTACCCAAGCCATCGTTGGATCGGCATCATGTGGACGAATTTTTAACGGATCTAACGCTTCTTCCTCATCATCTGCGTCATCCCGTAGTTCGCGCCAGACGTACACTGCATAGGCGACCAGAAACAAAACACCCAACCATGGTTTGAAACTGAAGATGACGAGACCCAAGCCTGCTTTCACGAGAAAAATAACTAAAAACCATGCTTGGTCTTTACTTAATCTTTTTTGATCTACGGTGATGACATAGCGTTGTTCTTTGCTGAGCTTACGACGGTTCATGAGTAGCGCAAAGCCCACAACTGCATAGGCAATCGTTGCCAAAACTAAAGGGCCGCCCATAGCCGCACCAACACCAATATCTTTTTGTGCAGGTGTGTCGCCAAAGACCACGGCAATAAAAGTGACGGCGCTCTCAGGGAGTGCAGTACCAAAAGCGGCGAGGACTGTGCCAGTTGCTGTTGCGCTGAGGTTAAGTCTGCGGCCCAACCATTCAACACCATTGACAAAGAATTCGCAGGCGAAATAAATCGTCGCGGCAGATATAAAGAAGAGTAAGAACGTGATCAACATAAGGTGGTCGAATAGCCGGACGAACAGTGAACCATTGGCGCATCAACATAGTTCGCCCGGCTTGGGTGACATGTTGGTGGCCAAAGGTCTCGCTGATCAAGCCGAAGGATAAGAAATACTTCGGTTGCTGCTCACGCCATGGGATGATTGAATCCCAAGAATGTTGACATGAGCCCCTTTTCAAATATACAGAAAAGGTTAGCTACTCCCCAATGACAGGAGTTGGAATTTTACTAAATCATTTGCGCAAAAACAATCATTCATTTTCTGAATTGATTCAAGATATTTGAATGATCATGAATCAATCAAACTGCCGATAGTTCGGCGCACGTTTTTCTTTAAATGCAGTCAGCGCTTCTAACATTGCAGGTGATTTTACACGCTCACCAAAAGTATGCGCTTCTGAGTTAATACGACCAATCACAGTCGTTGGTGCTTCATCACGCAACATCGCTTTAGTCGCTTTCACAGAAACAGTCGGGAATTGAGTCAGTTTCAACGCTTTAGCGCGTGCATGCGCATACACATCCTCAGTCACGATCTGATTGACCAAACCAGCAGACACTGCAGTTTCTGGTGAGAAAATTTCCGCAAGGAGAATCAACTCTGCCGCTTTTAAATAGCCAGCACGCTGCGGCAACAGCAATGTCGATGCGCCTTCAGGTGTTAAACCAAGGCTCAAGAAAGGCATTTGGAACTTAGCTGTTGAGTCGCAATAAACCAAATCAGCATGAAGCAGAATCGTGGTACCGATACCGATCGCCACACCGCGTACCGCAACGACTAATGGTTTTGAGAATGCTGCCGCCGCGCGTAATACACGAAACGGAGGACCTTCAACAGTCGGCGTGTCACTATTCAATGCTGCCGCGAAATCTTGCAAATCGTTGCCCGCGCTGAAATCTTGCTCACCGCGCAGCAACACCACACGCACCGATGGATCTTGATCCGCTTCAATCAGCGCTTGTTCTACCGCAATATAAAATTCGCCAAAAAGTGCATTTTTACGTTCAGGACGATTGAGTACGAGTTCAAGGACACCGGATTCATCGAGGGTGGCGACTAAATTAGCATGAGGTTGAGTGATACAGGTGAGGGACATAGCGAAGTTCTCTATAAAAGTATTCATAACCATAAAAAAGAATAAGACAAGCTTCAAATGAAGATTGTCTTATGTGGAATAGCTAAAAATCTAAATCTTACCAGATGGATGCTTTCTCTTGCTTAACCGCATCTAGCATATCCGGAACGCGAGTATCCGTCGGAACTAAATCTTGATAAATTCTCAACTCAGCAATCGCTTGAGCTTTTTTACCTAAACCCAAATAAGCGTTTGCCAAGGATAGATGTGCCTCATTGAATTTACTTTTTGCAGCTTTTTGAAGGTAAGGAATTCCTTCTTTCATGCCGCCGCCCTCAGTCAATAAAACACCAAACCAATAGTTTGTTTCAGGATTTTTTGGCTCAAGTTTAAGTGCCCGACGAATGAAGTTGTCCGCGTTCGTAGTAGTATTTGAACCAATATCCAAATTACGCGCCATGCCGTTGACTTTAAAGGCTTGAACGAGTTCGTTGTGGGTCGCTTTTGGATCTTTTGCGATTGGATTCAACGTATTGAGTAAGTCTTTTATTTCTGCTTCAGCACCTCGACGAGCACGAACCGTATCAAAATGTGCAGGATAATGACGTGCATATTGACCGATTAAATGAATTCGACCTTCAATATTTGGGCGGTCAAGCGCTTTAATTTGAACAACTAAAGGGTCTTCAATAATAACAGGGACTGGCACAGGCGGGATTAATGCAATAGGTACAGGTGCTGGTGTAGGAGGCGGAGGAATAACAACAGGTGCTTGTTGGCATGCAGCAAGTGTCAACACAGTGACGGTTGATGCGCAAAGGAGTCGAAGTTGTGTATTGAGAGTTTGCATATTTATAAAAATCATTCCCTATAAAATTATAAATTAAGAGGTGGCATTGTGAAAACTGATGTGCATAAATATCATCGTATCAAACAGTAATTTATTCAAAAATGCTGCGTATTTTTACAGCTAAAGACTATCACTAAAATAATTTAAATAACAACTGTAAAACAGATTCTTACGTTTTAATAACGCCATTGAAAATGAATACAGAGATAATTTTAACTCAAGTTTAGTCAGATAATGGCGCTTGCTGACAATCTTGAATGATGCCGAGATCATCTGCTTTAAGTGGATCGTTTTTCTCATCGCAGAATTTTGGGTTCATCTGACATACAGTTTCACACATTTTATCGATGCGTTTATCTGTTGATTGCATGTGATTGAGAAGGACACGGAATGCTTCTGCGACTGGATCAGGCAGATCAGGTGCAGTTGCGTAAGGTTGAAAACCAATCGAGTGTGCATAATCCAGAATTTGATGATGCTGAGATGTGATGGTTTTATCTACATCTTTTTCAATATAACGCGCAGGATTACCGACAACAGTGACTTCAGAAGGCACTGCTTTGGTCACTACTGCATTTGAGCCAATTTTAGCATTTCGTCCGACAACAAAGGGCCCAAGAACTTTTGCACCCGCGCCTACAACAACACCATCTTCAAGCGTAGGATGTCGTTTACCTTTTTGCCAAGTTGTACCACCTAAGGTAACACCATGATAGAGAGTGACATCATCGCCAATTTCTGCGGTTTCGCCAATTACCACACCCATCCCATGATCGATAAACAAACGTCGTCCAATCTTTGCAGCAGGATGAATTTCAATGCCTGTCACAAAGCGATTAAACATCGATACACCACGCGCAGTACCTTGCAGATTATGCTGCCAAAGTTTATGTGCGGCACGATGGAGTAGGACGGCATGGATACCTGGATAAGTCAAAAGGACTTCAAGTGCACTTCGTGCCGCTGGATCGCGATCAAACACGGCTTGAATGTCTTCTTTTAGTTGGTCAAACATGAGTTGATGCCTGTCGCAAGTGATTCATCACTGATTTTAGTATTTCTACTAACGATATTGCTAATTTTTATATCAATTAATTTCACTCGGCGGTCTTTAATTTAATCGTTTGCTTAGGACATAAGCGTTATTCATCATTTATTCCTGATGGCGTTACTGAGTTTTGCATTGAAGCTGGCGGCCATGTGCCTTTGCTTAATGCTTGGACACGTCCAAAAATACCGCGCAACAAGTTGTATTCCATGCGATCTAAACGCACACGGCCAAACAAACGGCGTAGACGTAATGGGAGTAAACGTGGGTTTTTAGGATCAATAAAATCTATATCCGCCAACATTGCTTCAAGATGTGGATAGAACTGTTGCATCATGGCTTGATCAGCCAATGGCTCATCCCATTGCATATGCCCAATTAAAGGCATCTGTTGTTGAGTGGATTCCTTTTGATTTGAATTGCTTTGAACTGGTTTATCTTGTTTTAGTAAAGCATTCATACGTAGTTCATAACAGACCACTTGAATCGCAGCAGCAACGTTTAATACGCCATATTCTTCATTCACAGGAATCGTTAAATGAAACTGTGCTTGGGCAAGTTCCTCATTGGTCAATCCACGATCTTCACGGCCGAAAACAATGGCGATTTCTCCATTGCTAGTTTCATCAGTTGCGAGCTTTGTCGCTGATCGTACGTCCAGTAATGGCCATGGAATCGTACGACTGCGTGCACTGGTTCCAAAAACTAAAGTGCAATCTGCAATGGCTTCTTCAAGGGTTTTAACGATAGTGACATTATCTAAAATATTGGCTGCGCCAGCAGCTAAAGCGGTCGCATCAGGGCTAGGAAATGTTTTTGGATCAACAAGAGTCAAGTGAGACAAGCCCATCGTTTTCATGGCGCGCGCAGCAGCGCCGATATTGGCAGGTAACGTGGTATTGACCATCACAATTCGAATACGACTTAAAGTTTGATGACAATCAATAGGTTGAACAACATTCACAGTCGTAGACTCACTTAAATATATCAAAGATGAGCATTTTACATTGAATGAGCGTTAAAGAGGGTAGAGATTATGCCGTTTGAAGTTTTAAAAAATGATGTACGCGATGCAATTCTTCTTGCACATTCTGTACAAGGACATCACTGTGCTGTATGCGGTTGGCTTTACATTGCAATACTAAGTTTTGGCAAAAGGCGGTCAGATCGGTTGCGCCTAAATTAGCACTTTCACCTTTGAGAGACAGTGCTGCCGTTGTGCCTAGCGTATTGTTTGCTTGATCATATGCCGCCAGAATCGTTTTGATGTGAGTTTGACTTTCATGCAAAAAAGTGAAAATCAATTCATCAAACGCATCACCCAGCAGATCTCTTAATTCTAATAATTGTGCGGTGTTGACAGGTTCTGTCATTTTTTATACTCAAGTGTGAGGGACTGCATACGTTAAATTGAGTATTGCAGATATTTTAATAAAAAAATATCCCTCACGTCAGTCGATCAACGGTATGAAAATTAACAATATGTTAACTGGTTCTCACTTCTGAGGGTTGAATTTTGCGTTGATAGATCACACTCACAGCAGTTTTTCCAAACTGTTCACGAAGTTGCTTCAATAACTCATCTTCGGGACGAACGTACCAACGCTCACCCACACTCAGTGTTGCATTTGAGTAAGTATGATCGACTTGGAAGTGGAGTGGCACGCGACGCTGTTCATCAGTTGAGCCTTCTACAAACGGCGGTAAAATGGTCTGTAAGGATTTTGCTAAATCTGCTTTCAATGCATCTTTAGCCAAGGTAATGAGCACCGCTTCAGTTCGACGACTGCGAATATCATTCATGGTAAACGCTTTGCGCAAACGTCCTACTGGGCGATCATAGCCTTCACGTTCGCTGACTTCACCTTCAATAATAATAATCGCATCAGGTTTTAGAATTTCTTTATAGCGCGCGAAGTTTTCATGTTGGCAATTGACTTCTAATCGAGCTGTACCATCATCTAAGGTAATAACCACACGATTTGGGAAGTTTGCGACGTCAATCACTAAACCTGCAAAAACGGTCGTGACACCGCGTCTTGTACCTTCAATATCCGCTAATTTGCAGCGTATAAAATTTTTCAGTTCCGGGTTGTATACGTCAATCGGATGACCTGTCAGATAGAGACCCAGTGTGTCTTTTTCACCTTTTAAGCGAACTTCATCTGCCCAAACCAGTGCTTTTGGCGGCGCTTTACGCGCAGGTACTTCAATCTCACCAAACAAATCAAAAATACCACTGTCGAGATTTTGACGGGTTTGTTCGGCGGCTTGAACCGCTTCTTCGAGTTCTGGACG
>JACMMY010000251.1 GCA_014378805.1 Moraxellaceae bacterium | reverse complement strand
GGTGCAGCGATTGAAGGGCGGGGACTTAAAATTACTTCGCTGGCAATTTCGTTGGCGGGTGTTCATGCCAAGCAGTATCGTGAAGTATCACATTTCACGGTGGCGGCTGAATGGGTGCGAGATTTTGTGAAGCAGGGTATTCCGCGTTTGCCTGCAGGACATATTTTAAATATTAATATTCCAGATGTTGCGGTACCTGCGGGTGTAGAAGTCACTCGAATGGGTGTCCGAGATGTGTCACAACCCGTGTATAGCGAGATAGATCCGCGTGGTCGTCAGATGTATTGGGTAGGAAAGTCAGGTGATCCGCTAGGTCTGGATCATGTCGCGCAAGAGTCGCAAAAGTTTGGAATGAATAACAAATTTGAACTTGAGGCGACAGTACAGTTTCGTACAGATTTTGCAGCGTTAAATGATGATTTTGTGAGTATTACGCCGATTCGTCTCGATGCAACTGGCTATTCAGTGCTACACAGTTTAAAAGAAACATTACATTTACGTGGCTAAACATCGACATCATTTGGGTTGATGAGGCGATCAGTGTATATTTCTGATTGGACAATGTATTCAAGTGATAAAGAGGATAAACGATTGTCGTATTTCAATACCTTAACTTCATTCGGTGAAGTCCAAAAACGCTTTTCAATGGTTCCTGTGATTGCGACGGCAATGTTAATTGTGACTGGGGCGAGTTTCGTTGGATGTGCTTCTGCACCTAATATTCGTTCTAGTCGTACGGTGATTACACCCCCCACTTTTTATACGGTGAAAGCGGGCGATAGTCTAAGCAAAATTGCGATGCGTTATAATTTAGATTATCGCGAAATTGCGCGGATCAATCAGATCGGCGGTGACTATGTGATTAATGTCGGTCAACGGTTACGACTAATCAGTGGCGGTTCTGTTGCAAGCGCACAATCTGTTGCTATAAAAGTAGAACAACCCCTTAGTGCACAACCCCTCACGACGATTACGCAACCAAATCGGAATATTACTAATACTCCAATCACTGCGCCGCTCACAAGTCAAGCAACTGCAGCGTACGGCAATGCTTGGAATTGGCCAACGGATAATACCGTTTCACAAAATTTTGATTTATCCCGTGAGATCAAAGGTGTGCGGTTTACTGGCAATCCGGGTGACCCTGTTAAAGCAGCAGCCGATGGTACGGTGATTTATTCAAGTAATGGTTTATCAGAATATGGAAATTTAATTCTGATTCAACATGCCAGTGGTTATATTACGGCATATGCGCATAATCAACGGCTACTGGTGCAAGAAAAGACACGAGTAACGGCTGGACAGCAAATTGCTGAAATGGGTTCATCGGGTACAAATCGAGTCATGTTAGAGTTCCAAGTCCGTTTAAATGGTAAACCCATGAATCCACTATTGATATTACCGAAGAAATCATAAGTAGGTTAGAATCAGAAATAATCAGTTCATTAGAGATGATTCTATCAATAGGGTGTATACGATATGTTAGATAGCTTGCGCAGCATGGCGATCTTTGTCAGTGTGGTCGATAAGGGTTCTTTTAGTGGTGCTGCACGTGAGCTTAGGATTACTACGAGTGCGGTGAGTCAGCAGATTCGTATCTTAGAAAATGATGTTGGTGCAGTTTTATTGCATCGCTCTACACGTAAATTGAGTCTCACCGAAGCGGGTGGTGTCTTTTATGAAAGTTGCAACGAAATGGTACAGGCGGCAAAAAAAGGTCGTGTCCGTATCAATGAATTGCGTGATGAGTTGGTCGGTGATTTACGTATTGCTACCACGCCTGAGTTAGGTCTCAATCATATTTTGCCTGCACTGTCGGAATGGCTGCAGGCACATCCTGGTCTCAAAGTTCATTTTGAAGCAGACAATCGCTATATTGATTTGATCGAAGAACGCATTGATATTGCTGTACGTTTAAGTCCAGGTCTTGCAGATTCTACGCTGATTGCACGTCCAATGGCTCAAACGCACTTAGTCCTTTTGGCTTCTTCAAGTTATCTCGATAAACATTCAGCAATTAACACGCCAGACGATCTCGAACAACATGAAATTATCGGATTAACACTTGCTAAGGATCCACAAGAGTATCTCTTTCGTCATCGAATGACGGGTGAGGAAAAAGCGATTCGCATGCCTTCACGGATTCAAACCAATAATGTCTTTTTGATGAGTTCTTTAGTCACGAATGGTCACGGATTAGGTGCATTGTTGTCTGTAGACTTGCCTCCAACTTATGCGGAGGGCGGTTTGGTTGAGGTGTTGCCAGATTGGGAGTTGCAGCCAAATTACACTTTATATGCGATTACCCAGCGCCGCGAACAGCCTTTGAAAGTGGTGCGCTGTATTGAGACTTTAATGCAATATTTTAGTCAGGTTCAGATGGTTTAAGCGTCAAAAATTGTGACGTCAAGGAAATCAAACATGAAAAGATTTGAGACGATTCATGAGCGTGCAATCGAGCGTAAGGGGGGTGCCGAGGCACTTGCCGCGCTTTTACCAAGGGTTCTCAGTCATCATGAGCTTGTCGCAATTGCGGATTCACGTTATTTATCGATGATGGCAAAAGGAATCAATCAAGCGGGTTTTCATTGGCAAGTGATCGAAAATAAATGGCCTCAATTTGAAGAGGCTTTTTTTGGTTTTGATGTTGAGAAATTAGCCTATTTACCTGATAACGCATGGGATGCTTATTTGTTCGATCCTCGAGTTGTACGCAATTGGCAAAAGATTGAAGCGGTTTATAAGAATGCAGTTTTTATGCGTGAACTTGCTCATGAGCATGGTAGTGCGGCGCGCTTCTTGGCAGATTGGGATGTTGATGATCAGTTCGGACTAACGCAATTTTTGAAGAAAAACGGTTGTCGTCTGGGTGGCATGACTGGGGCGTTGTTTTTACGTCGGATGGGTAATGATATTTATTTGTTAAGCCGTGATGTTGTTTTGGCGTTGCAACATGCAGGTTTGGAAGTCGCTGATCAGCCTACCAGTTTAAAAGACCTCAAAGCGATTCAATCATGCTTTACGCAGTGGCACCAGGAAACCGATCTTCCTTATAGTCATTTGAGTAAGATTGCTGCGTATTCTGTGGGTGAGAATTATGGTTCGGAATATATTTTGGAGCGGATGGGGGAGGATTAGTGCGAGATAAAAATAATCATAATTAAGCGTGCTACAAAGGAATTCTTTTGATCTCAAACTCACAGTTGGTTAAGGCTTCTGTACTTTCACCCGTGATTACTTGGGTCTTCGTTGCTATAAGCTATTTTTTGTTCCGCTATGGCGATGTGGATAATATTGGCGAGTTCCCAACGACCTTGTTTGGATCCGTGCTTTATATCGCAGGTATGAGCTTGAATTTCTACTTTATTGTGTTGGTTGTAAATGTTTTGATTGGAGTTCCTTTTGCGCTCGTTTTAAGGAAATATGATTTATTGAATTTGGTGACAATTGTAATAGGTGGAACTGTATTCGGTAGCGTAATTTTATATGCGATTGGAAGTGGGTTTAATATTTTGAGTGTAGCCTTTGGTGGACTGGTTGGTTCTTCTGTTTCTTTGGTATTTGGTTTAATCGCGGGTGTGACGTTTAAGTGTAAATGATGCTGTAATCAGATGAACTATAGGGTAGATAGAGGCACGAAACCCATTCTTTGGCTATGCCGTGAAATGGGTTTCGTGCCTCTATCTATTTTCGATTTGTATAGGGATTGATTGAAGTGATATCTTTACAGATTAAGGTCGGACAATAATCGCGACGCGACGATTCTCGCTGCGACCTGCTTCAGTGTTGTTATCCGCGATAGGATTATCT
>JACMMY010000250.1 GCA_014378805.1 Moraxellaceae bacterium | reverse complement strand
GCTTCACGGCACCGCTACGTAGGTTAAAAATAAAATCAAAATAACTTTGTACGAGGTTTTGAAAGCGAGAATTATTAGCCAGCTTGTAGCATCAAAGTGCGACCCCATACTAGCCTAAAAAGACATCGATTGGTAATCAATCAAACTCCCTAATTACAAATAAACGAGATTTAATATGATACTTAGTCAACCTATCGTTACAGCAGCATCAGTTGAGGAGTTACTGTCCTATCATGACGAAATTTTCATTCGTGTTGCATATCAAACGTTGTTACACAGGCCAGCGGATCCAAGTGGTACACGCTATTACCTAGCTCGCCTGCAAACCGGCGTTAGTAAAAAAGAAATAATTTCGCAAATAGCTACAAGTGTTGAAGCTCAATCAAAAAGAGTAAACGTCGCTGGATTGGATCTAATAATAAAAAACCATGAAAAATTCAAAACTTCTTGGCTAAAACAAATCTATCACCGATTAATTACTAAAAAAAATAGAATGGATAATGCAAAGAAACAAATCAGTACGTTCGAAGATAAAAATTACCAAACTGGATTGCATCCATCATTTGATACTACAGCAACGTCGATGACTTTGGCAGAATCTGACAACATCACACCAATTAAGATAGAAGAAAAAATGAAAAAAAACGACTCTAACTACACACTAACATCGACGCTGGATAAAAAAGATATTTTGTTCGATACAGATTGGTATCTTGAACAAAACCCGGATGTTGCAGAGAGCGGGATTGATCCATATACCCATTACATCAACTACGGGAAAAAGGAAGGACGCCACCCGAGATTTGATAAACATTGGTATTTAAATCAATATACTGATGTTGTAGACAATGGGATTGATGCTCACGAACATTATATACATTACGGAAAATTTGAAGGTCGCCACCCGGCATTTGATGGCGACTGGTATTTAGATCAATACCCAGATGTTGCAGCGAGTGGATCCAATCCCCTGGACCATTATTTGAGATATGGAAAAGCGGAAGGCCGCCACCCAGCTTACAGCGTTTATACTGTAGATAGAAATAATTATTCAAAATGGGTTTTAAATTTTGATACGATAAATGATAAAAATCGTGAATCTATGAAGATTAAATCTAATCTTTTTAAAAATAAACCGCTTATTTCAGTAGTTATGCCAGTCTACAATCCCAACCTAGTTTGGCTTGCAGAGGCAATTGAATCTATTCAAAATCAAATTTATCCAAATTGGGAGTTGTGTATCGCCGATGACTTGTCGCCTAATCCTGCAATTCGACAGCTGCTAGAGCAATATGCAAAGAAAGACAGCCGCGTTAAAGTAGTTTTCCGTACTGAAAACGGACATATCTCCAATGCGACCAATAGCGCCCTTGAAATTTCATCTGGGGAATGGATTGCCCTACTAGACCACGACGACATGCTACCTCAGCATGCTCTTTTTTGGGTGGTTGAGGCCATCAACACTAATCCTAATATTCGGATGATTTATTCAGACGAGGATAAGATGGATGAGAAGGGCAATCGATCTAGCCCCTATTTCAAATGCGACTGGAATCCCGACTTATTTTATTCGCACAACATGTTTTCTCATCTCGGTGTTTATCACTCCGCTTTAGTTCGAGAGGTGGGTGGCTTCCGTGTCGGAATGGAAGGCTCACAAGATTACGACTTAGCTCTTCGCTGCAGTGAGAAAATACAACTGAAGCAGATCCACCACGTTCCAAGAGTTTTGTACCACTGGCGTATCCACGCAGAAAGTACAGCATCTTCTGCAGATGCTAAGCCTTACGCAATGATTGCTGGTGAACGGGCGATCAATGAGCACTTCCAGCGCCGTGGGGTCAATGCCAAAGCTGAATTGATTGTTTATGGTTATCGGGTTCGCTATGCCTTGCCAAAAATTCTTCCCTTGGTCACTCTGATTATTCCTACGCGAAATGGACTCAAACTACTCCAGCAATGTGTGGAGTCAATCATTGAAAAAACAACTTACACAAATTATGAAATCTTAATAATTGATAACGGATCAGACGATACTTTAACATTACGATACCTCAAGAAGATAGTTAGCAATCCCAGTATTCGCGTCGTCCGGGACGATGGGCCTTTCAATTATTCAGCACTCAATAATTCAGCTGTAAAAATCGCCAAGGGTGAGATTGTCGGCCTAATTAATAATGATATTGAAGTAATAAGTCCTGAATGGTTATCGGAAATGGTCAGTCACGCATTACGCCCTGAAGTCGGAGCGGTGGGTGCAAAACTGCTTTACCCAAACAACACAATTCAGCATGCTGGCATTCTGCTTGGTGTAACCGGTATTGCAGCCCATGCGCATCGTAATATACCAAGGGATCAACATGGCTACTTCGGCCGAGCCAGTTTACTTCAATCATTTTCTGCAGTTACTGCAGCCTGTTTATTAGTGCGGAAATCATTATATGAGTCAATAGGCGGTCTGAATGCAATAGACCTGAAGGTTGCCTTTAATGATGTAGATTTTTGCATACGTTTACGCGACGCTGGCTACAGAAATATTTTTACACCGTACGCAGAGTTGTATCACCATGAATCAGCGACAAGGGGCTCAGAAGAATCACCAGAAAATATAGTGCGATTTGCCAAGGAGGTAGATTACATGAAAAAAAATAAATCGTTAAGCCCCGATCCTGCCTACAGTCCAAATCTTACAATCGATAATGATGATTTTAGTCTTGCAAATCCACCACGCGTTGTCAGTATCAATTAATAACTTTTTTAAAGTTATTAATTATAAAAGTAAAAGAACTAATACAAATTAGCAATGAAAAATTTTATTAGGAAAGGTCATCATTTTTTTGTCAGATTATTTAGTAAATTTCGATTGAGGTGGGATGCATCAGATTTAATTTTAACTAGAGAACTAAATCGTGTCGATCGTCAGATATTGGAGACGCCAGAGTTCAGTTTACTATTCAGGATAAACGAGGAACTTTCAGCTGGATGGTATATGCTAGAAATGCAACTTGATTCAGCAGCAACTAGAACAGTTGCGGATGTTATTATTGTTACAAGGCATGAAGAAAGTGTTTTTTTTCCTCTGCGATTTGCTCTTTATTCCGGTCGTGTATGCAAGCGGCTTGCACGAGTTGTCGCTGGAGGCAGTCTTACGATCAAACTTTTGCACCAAGGCGATGATTTCTCGTTAAAGTATTTTCGGTTGGTCAAAGTCCAAAAAAAATTCGCGGTTTCGCGAATGATCACTAAACTACAAGCGCAGCATCCGCGTTACAAGCTAAGTTTGGCTGACAAGCAGCGCAGGGTTAGCTTAAATGTCCCGCAAGCGGCTGATTTGAAAACTCTTTGGACGGATTACTGTGATTTATTCGATCCGAACAAGCAGGTTAACCCCTACGTAGATTGGGTCAAAAAATTCGATGCATCAAAGAGTAGAGTTTCTAGTTCGCAAATCAATTCAAGTGACACCTTTGAAAAAAGTCCCTTAATGTCGCTTGTTATGCCTGTCTACAACTCAAACTTAGTTTGGTTGGAGGCAGCTATCGCTTCAGTTCAAGCACAGACCTATTTGCACTGGCAGCTTTGCATAGCTGATGATGCATCGACCGATCCAGCCATCCGCCCACTTTTAGAACGTGCGGCTCGTGCTGATAGCCGTATCAGTTTAGTGTTTCGCGAAATAAATGGTCACATTTCTGCTGCATCGAATAGCGCCTTAGCGTTAGTGCGAGGCGAATGGGTGGCGCTGTTGGATCACGATGATTTGCTCTCGCAGGACGCGTTGTTCTGGGTGGTACATGCAATCAATACGAAACCTGATTGTCTGATGATTTATTCGGATGAAGATAAGATTGATGCGATGGGGGTACGTTCTGATCCCTATTTCAAATGTAAATGGAACGTAGATCTTTTTTATTCACAGAACATGTTTTCGCATCTTGGTGTTTACCATGTGGATTTAGTACGAGAGGTCGGTGGTTTTCGCGAGGGCGTGGAAGGGTCACAAGACTACGACTTAGCACTACGCTGCATTGAACGAGTTACTTCTGACCAAGTGCATCACATTTCCCGCGTGCTTTACCACTGGCGGATCCATTCACAGAGCACTGCATATTCGTCAGAAGCAAAGCCGTATGCAATGGTGGCAGGGGAAAAAGCGCTAAACGACCATCTGGAGCGGACTGGGATCAGCGCATTTGCGAGTTCGATAGGCTATGGCTACCGTGTGCGCTACCCTCTCCCTGAGGTTCTACCGCTGGTCAGTCTGATCATTCCGACGCGCAATGGATTGCACTTGCTTCGCCAATGCATTGAGTCAATTAAGGCCAAAACAACTTATCAGAGCTATGAAATCATCATTGTTGATAATGGCTCAAATGACCGTGCCACTCTGAATTACCTCAACACGTTGGCGCTTACGCCTGATGTTCAAGTCATGCGTGATTCGAGACCCTTTAATTACTCAGCTCTCAACAATTCGGCAGTAAAAATTGCAAAAGGCGAGTTCATTGGTTTACTCAACAACGATGTTGAGGTCATCAATGTTGATTGGTTGTCTGAAATGGTAAGTCATGCACTCAGGCCAAAAGTGGCAGCCGTTGGAGCGCGTCTTTGGTATCCTGACAACACGCTGCAACATGCAGGGGTCGTCTTAGGAATTCACGGTATTGCCGGTCACGTACACCGGTTTTTGCCCCGCGGCGATGTTGGATATTGCGGGCGTGCCAGTTTGATCCAATCTTTTTCAGCGGTTACAGCAGCATGCCTTGTCGTTCGCAAATCGATCTATGAAGAACTGGGCGGTTTGAATGAAACCGAATTGCCGGTGGCGTGCAACGATGTCGATTTTTGTCTACGGGC
>JACMMY010000249.1 GCA_014378805.1 Moraxellaceae bacterium | reverse complement strand
TTTTTGTTTTTTTTATCAAAAAAAGAACCAATACATTCACAATGATCTATCGAAGCCACCCGCTGAACGTCAAGTGTATTATCAGATTGGCACAATCGATCCTCGTTTCAATTTGACTGAAGGTGAAGTAAAGGTTTTGTTGAATGAAGCCGCTAGGATTTGGGAGCAACCGTTAGGTCGCCAATTCTTTTTTTATAGTCCAAAAGCCGCGTTTAAGGTCAATTTTATCTACGATCAGCGTCAGCAAAGCAACAATGCGAGAAAACAGGCTGAGCGAGATTTGTTAGATAACGGAGGTCGGAATCAAGCAGCGTCTAATAATTTTAACCAGCAAAAAGCAAGTCTTGATGATGAGTTTCGTCGCCATGATGATGAGTTAAATATACTTAATGCTCGAGTGAGTCAGCATCAGCAGCGTGTAGCTGCAGTAAATTCGCAGGGCGGGGCGTCACCAAGCGTTGCTCAAGCTTTGCAAGCTGAGAGTGATCAGATTAATCGTGATGTTTCTCTATTTAATCAAAACAGCGCATTCCTCGATGCAAAACAAACTAATCTTAAAAACCAAGCGACTTCGATTCAATCTCAAGTGGATCATTATAATCAACAAGCTCATACCTATAATCAAAATTATGCAGGACGTCCTTTCGAGGCAGGGCTGTATAAAGGTAGTGAAATTAATATTTATGAGTTTGATAATAAAGATAATTTACGCTTAATTTTGGCACATGAGTTTGGGCATGCATTAGGTCTGAAACATAGTAATGATCCACGCTCACTCATGTATCCGACTCTTAAAGAGCAAGATCAGTTGAATTTTAAGCTTACGCAGTCTGATATTGATTTGTTGTATGGAAGGGTGGCGGCGCAATAGGTGGTTTTGAGAAATTGGTAAAAATCCTCGGCTTAAGTTCGAGGTTTTTTTACGAGATTTGAACGGTAGGTTTAAGCCAATACTTCTGCTATCACATCAGGACGAGATAGTGCGATACGAATCAATGATTGCGCTGCGCCTGATGGCTCACGACGACCTTGTTCCCAATCTTGCAGAGTTCGTTTAGAAATATGCAAGATATTGGCAAATTGTTGTTGGGAAAGTCCTGTTTTATGACGAGCTTCAATCACATCGCTAATATTAACTTTCGTTTCTCGCGCACGTACATCGGCGTTCATTTCACGCACTGATTGCAATAAATCAGCAGTAAATTTTGACATTTCAGCGTCCATTTTCGACCTCCTTATGTAAAAAAATAGGGTGCGCATTGCGCACCAAACGCATGCTGGTGTCTGACACAGGTACGCAGTTCACACCCTACGCTGGCTGACAGGCGCAATTAATCATTTTGTTTTCTTTTTTCGTTTAATTACCATCCAACTTATTAGTCCTAATACAGCTCCTTGAATTCCAGATTTCAGTAGTTCGTTGTAATTAAACCGTTAAGGTGAGATATGAGACTGTAGCTTAGAATTTTCATTTTGATAACGGACAACTTCAGAGGCATGAAAAGATTCCGTGACTTTCTGAAACGTTGGAAGATAGTTAATGTAATCCGCTTCTTTCGTATAACCTTGGATCTGAACAACACCATATTCAGTAGGTATAACGGATGTAAGTCCAGAAATACGACCTATATCGGGAACCTCCATACCTACCTTTAGCCAGATAATCCTTGCATCAGGGTCATATTGAGGCTGACTAATTTCTAAATTGGTTAGAAAATTTGGAACTTGGTCTTTGATTTGCCTGGTGTTTGTTGGAGTGATACCAAAACTTTTCATTTGAGTTTCGGTAAGTTTCCCAGTTCGCTTAACGTTAATAATGATATAGGGATAAGTAAACCAATTACTGTTTTCAGGAGTATTTTTTTGGAAGACGTAGTTTGGATACATTGGTTTTGTATTTGGACTTGCAGTATTAATCGCATCAGCATATTGTTTTGTAACATCAGGTGGTATTTGAACCCAATCAGATGGAATTTCAATCGAAAACCCATCTGTTGTTGTAAATGTTTTTGCATCTGCTGTGTAAGAAAAAGTCATTATTAAGACTGCGGATATTGATTTGAAGACGTTTTTATTTAATTGAAATTGTTTCACAAATATATTTTCCTTTATTCTATTGCGTAGTGATTATTAAGTTTTATTTTACTTGAAAAGTTATCAATCTTTAAAAAGCCCCCAACTTGCGTCGAGGGCTTTCTTCAATCTAAACGACAATCATCCAATCAATGACGTGCAACGCCTTTTGTTTCCTCAGGTTTAACCAACGCGACATCAGGAATCTCAATTGGCAGCGGCTTAGGCATTTCAACCAATGCCGCTTTCAACACTTCATCAATCGTTTTAACGCCGCGTATCTCTAAACCCGCTTTGATGTTGTCAGGAATTTCATACAAATCACGTAGATTTTCCATCGGGATCAACACCAGCTTCACACCACCACGGTGCGCAGCAAGCAATTTTTCCTTCAAACCACCAATCGGCAAGACCAAACCACGTAAGGTCACTTCACCTGTCATCGCGATATCCGCGCGAACAGGAATACCTGTCATTGCAGATACCAGAGCTGTCGTCAGACCAATACCCGCAGAAGGTCCATCTTTCGGTGTCGCGCCTTCAGGCATGTGCACGTGAATATCCGTGGTGCTGAACTTCTCGTAAGGAATGCCTAACTCATCGCCACGTGTACGCATGACGGTCACAGCGGCTTTGATCGACTCTTGCATCACATCGCCGAGTGAACCCGTAGCGGTGTAAGTGCCTTTGCCTTTCACTGCAGCTGCTTCAATCGTGAGTAACTCACCACCAACTGAGGTCCAAGCCAAACCGGTCACGCGACCAACCTGTGCATCTTCTTCAGCGCGTCCAAAGTCGAACTTATAAACGCCCGAATAGTCAGCAAGATTCGCTTCATTCACGTCGACATGCACGCTCTTAGATTTGCTCATTACTGCTTCTTTAACAACCTTACGGCAAATCTTCGACACTTCACGCTCAAGATTACGCACACCCGCTTCACGGGTATAGCGACGAATCAAATCGCGTACCGCGTCTTCTTGAATGGTCAATTCTTTCAACTTCAAGCCATTCGACTTAATCGCTTTCGGAATCAAATAGCGCTCAGCAATGTTAACTTTTTCATCTTCGGTGTAGCCGGGTAAACGAATGACTTCCATACGATCCAAGAGAGGCGCAGGAATATTCATTGTATTGGCCGTACAAATAAACATCACTTCAGACAAGTCTAAATCAAGATCAAGGTAATGATCGTTGAACTTGTGGTTCTGTGATGGATCAAGGACTTCAAGCAATGCTGAAGCTGGATCGCCGCGATAGTCTTGAGCCATCTTGTCGATTTCGTCGAGCAAGAACAGTGGGTTTTTTACGCCGACTTTAGATAGGTGCTGCACGATCTTACCGGGCATTGCACCAATATAAGTACGACGATGACCGCGAATTTCAGCTTCATCACGCACGCCGCCAAGCGCCATACGGACAAACTCACGACCAGTCGCTTTCGCTACTGATTCACCGAGTGAAGTTTTACCCACACCAGGAGGACCAACTAAACACAAGATCGGGCCACGTAATTGTTTAACGCGTGATTGAACAGCGAGGAACTCAACGATGCGCTCTTTGACTTCTTTCAGACCATAATGATCTTCATCCAAAATTTCTTGCGCTTTATCGAGCTTGATCTGTACTTTCGAGGCTTTTAACCACGGTGTGTTGAGAATCCAGTCGATATAGTTGCGTACAACCGAGGCTTCACTTGAAGCGGGTTGCATTGCTTTTAATTTCTTGAATTCACTATCAGCTTTCTTACGCACGTCTTCTGGCAATTCGGCGTCAAATAGGCGTTTTTCAAGTTCGCCCATTTCATCGACGTCGCCTTCATTCATTTCAGAAAGTTCGCGTTGAATGACTTTCATTTTTTCATTGAGAAAGTATTCGCGTTGATTCTTTTCCATCTGACGTTTGACTGACTCATGTAAGCCTTGTTCAACTTTTTGCTCTTCCGATTGACGGAGCAAGTAGTCGGTCAGTTCTTTAACATGTTCAGCAATATTGGCATCTTCAAGGAACTTCTGTTTCACTTCAATCGCCAGCGGTGCGCGCGTCGCAATGAAGTAAACCATTTCCAATAGTTCAGTGATTTTTTCCGACGCCGCAATCAATTCGCGACTGTTACGCAATTTCGCTTCGGCGTATTGAGCAAACAGCTGTTGCAGTGCTTCACGCTCAGTTTTTTGGGCGCTAGCACTGATTTTGATCGGTGTCGGTTCTGGCGTCGTTTCGGCACGCATGTAGTCATCAACATCGATGATTTTGACACGACGAGCGCGATATAAACCTTCGATAAGCACTTTGATGCAGTTGTCATCATTTTCGTGATTGACGACTTGAACGATGCGGCTCACAGTACCGTATTGGTATAGATTGCTGTCATCAATATCTTCGGTCAGGGAATCTTTTTGGGCGACGACGAATACCAGATCATCTTCTTCACGGGCGATTTCCACCGCGCGAATCGACTTTGGACGTCCAACGAACAATGCAATTTGCATGTGCGGATACACCACGACATCGCGTAATGCTAAAAGTGGAAGTACGCGATCTGTTGCAGTGATGTGCTCAACGCTAGTTTGTTTAGACTCGGTCATAAATCACTCCTATGAAACATCGGCTTATTCAGTTGTCATCATTTATTAATAATGCACGCTTGCCAAATTACAAGGGGCGTTGTCACGAAATTAGTATCTCACATTCGACGGACTAGTCAGATGTTGCTTTTATGAACAATTTCTATATGAAAAACTAAAAAATAATATCAAAGTTTGATGTGCAAAGAGCTTGCCAGTGTAGCGCGAAGTGAATGTTGAACTATTCTAAAATGATGAATACTAAATCTTTAAATCAGATCGCTAAATCCTATGACTGGAAACGTCGATAACCAGATTGTGTAACGATTGCATGTAGCGAAATATCCCAATGATTACTATGTAGACTGTCTACGCGCTGAAAGTCATAGGCAATGCCAATACGCCATGGTTTAGTCTGCTCTTTTCCAGTCGTTGAACATGATGCCAATGTACGGTCATAGAATCCGCCACCCATTCCAAGTCGATAACCATTAAGGTCAAATCCTACTAACGGCATAAACAGACAATCTAATACTTTCACCGAAACACCTCGCTGCATGAGCGGCTGTTTCATACCAAAGCGATGTTTTATCATGCGCTGATTTTGCCACTGGTGTCGAGTTATTCGCGACCAAGAGAGTGGTTGATTGACCGAACGCACCACAGGCAGATAGACGGCTTTACGCAATTTAAAACACAGTTGAATCAACGCGCCTGTCGGCACTTCACCAAAGGCATCCAAATACAATCCCACACGTTGAGCATTGACAAAATTAGGCTGGCGTCTCATCTGTCGAACGACTGCTTGTTCAGCACGACGACGGATATGGATGGATAGTGAAAGGCGTTGGCGACGAAGGCTTTTGCGTAGACGTTGTTGCTCAGCTAAAACATCTTGTTTAGTGATGTGGATTTGGTTGTTAAGACGAGTTTGCATAATGTGTAGTATTGATTTATCTAGACGATAAAAAATGATTGTAAATCATACACGTTTGCATAATAAAGCGATTACAAAAAATAATTATAGTGTTCGATTTATTTTGTATGATTTTTTGAAGTATATTGTACGCGTCGTTTACATCGACTTATAAATTTCAAAATAGAAAGGTAATTAATGTGAAAATAAATAAGAAGTTATCAATCGCTACATTGTTAATTCCCGTTTTACTCTCTGGTTGTGCTTCTTCTGGTATTCAAATGGGCGGTAATGATCCGACGAATGTCATTACAGGTAGTGCTGGTGGCAGCCAAGCATCAGGTAAAAATTCTGCTTTAGAACATTGAGATGAGACTTTAGGAACAATTTCATTGGTAGAGAATCAACAATCAGATTGGTTCAGTGTATTAACGAATCAATACCATCTACCACCGACAGCAAGTTTATTACGTCTTATGGTTCAACAATCCAATTGCTTTGTTGTTGTTGAGCGTAGTTCAGCTGGTATGAATGCAATGTACCGTGAACGTGATTTGCAAAACTCAGGTGAAATGCGTAATGGTAGCAACTTCGGTAAAGGACAAATGGTCTCTTCAGACTATGGTCTAACTCCAGAAGTGATCTTCAATGAAAATGATGCAGCAGGAGTTTCAGGTCTGGTTGGTGGATTGGTCGGAGGCTTTACTGGGAATGCGATTGCCGCAATTGGCGGTAGTACAAAATCTCGCAAAGCGAGCACGATGTTGACCGTGGTCGATAATCGTTCTGGTGTACAAATCGCAGTTGCACAAGGGAATTCATCAAAAACTGAATGGGCTGGCTTTGGCGGATTTTTAGGTCGCGCTGGCGGCGCTGGTTTAGGTGGTTATCAAAATACTACACAAGGAAAATTGATTGCAGCGGCATTTATGGACTCTTATAACGGCATCGTTCGTTCAGTCCGTAATTATAAAACGCAAGAAGTCAAAGGTGGTTTAGGTAAAGGCGGTCGCCTAAAAATTGGTAACTGATGCTTCTTTTTATCCGTTAATAGAATCGCGTTCTTATGGCTAGAGCGCGGTTTTTTTTATGGGCTTTAGAGTGATATCACTATGCGTGTCGCTAGTGCTGCACACAAAAAAACACCAGCTGGGGAGCTGGTGCGAAAACGATAAGATTGTTTTTGAAAGGGGTCATGCAAATTTAGGTCTCCGAAAATACCGCTAGCAACCGTTACCCTTGAACCCAATAAGGTTCAAGGAGGAGGCGCCGATGGCTCATAGGCTTTCTACTCGGGGCAGACATGCACACAGAATCAACAGTACGCATCCCAATAGGATGAAATCGGCTCAGGGGATTGGGCGACTTGGCGCGTACCTCAGAGATATAGTGAGTATAACTCTGTGCTAAAGAGATGCAAGAAAAACTCAGCGTTTTTTACTAATAAGTATGTTAAGTGATTATTATAGAACCAATATAGTTTTGTATGTATTAGAAATCTTGTAGAAGTAAATTTTTGATCAATCCTATTTTTGGCACAGTGCAGTGCAAGGGTATTGCTTTCACAATAAAATCCTTATTATTTTTCAGAGTTCATCAATTTTCGGTGTTTTTAAACGTTTAGGTTAGAAAAGTTACCCCCAAAGCCTGAGGGTAAGGTTGTGGGTAACTTCTAGTGGAGCGCGTGGAACTATTGGAAATCCTGACTTAAGCCTTAGTGGTTATTTTGTGACATTCTGTGTGCTGTGACTAGATGCTTGCGCTTGTATTTTTTTAATGCTACCTAAGTCTGAATAAATCATGTGAGTGTTCATTTATATATTTGAGTTTATTAATGTGTTTGTCGTTTTGCCAATCGAAAAGCATGTGGTGTTTGACCTTTCCAACGTTTATAAGCATTGATAAAGCTTGTAGGTTCAGCATACCCAAGTCGTTCTGAAATTTGATCGATTGACTGATGAGGGAGTGTCAGATATTGTTCTGCCAATGCTTGACGGACTTCGTCACGCAATTGAATAAATGTTGTGCCTTCATTTCCCAAACGGCGTCGTAATGTGCGTGCGGTCATGTGTAATTCCGCCGCGACGGTTGTCATGATCGGAATATAACCTGCCGTACACATGAGTTTTTCACGAATTTTTGACGATAGTTCATTTAATGTTTTACGCGAATCTAATATCTGTCTGCATTGGGCTTCAGCCATATGAAGTGCCAGTGCATTGGACATGAGTAAGGGGCGTTGCATACTTTGGCGATCCATAACGGCAGAATTTATCCGCATGTTAAAGTTCGGGGTTATGCCGAAAAATGCTTCATAGAGTTCAATATAGCTAGGTGCTTCACTTGAAATGTTAAGTGATAAGAGGATGGTGTCGGTTGTGAAATCTCGTTGAACTGAAAAAAGTGCAGCTGCATCCCGCTCTACAACAAACTGTCTTACATCGTCAGGTACATCTGAATCGTCAATTAAAATCGTTGTTTCTGATTCACTATCTGTGACAATAAATTTGGTGAACGCGAACGTTAAATGAAAATATTGAAGCGCTAAATCGAGCGCATGGCGCATGCTTGAGCTGCTAACAATAGCAAAACCTAATACGCCAAAGGTCGTTGCATGATAACGCGAACCAACCTTGAGTCCCAAAGCTGGGACATTGGGAAGTAAGGTCATTAAATTACGAATGAGGCGTAATTCTTGATGTCCAGATACGACCATCGCTGGATCAGCGAGTTCCGATTCTTTTAAATCTGTACCCAATAATATATCCGACATAACAAGCGCATGTTCTAATGCAAATTCAGCCATTAGACGCATACTTTGGGTGCTTCGTTCATATTCCCACTGCAACATATTATTTCACTCTGAACGGTTTGTCCTTAAACAACGATATTTTGTCCTTACTCGTGTTGTGATGCAAGCATGTTTTTCATTATGATCGAACTCATAATCTTATTTATTATTCATTAAGCAGATGGAAACTATCAATGAAAATGCTGGGCTCAAAAGCTAAACATAAACGTCCTCATCCTCCTCGTATTGCCATTATCGGTACAGGCTTTGGTGGTCTTGGCCTCGCAATTCGTTTAAAACAATCTGGGATTAACGATTTTACACTCTTTGAAAAAGCATCTGATGTTGGCGGTGTTTGGCGTGATAACACGTATCCAGGCGCAGCTTGTGATGTGCCTTCACACCTCTATTCTTTTTCATTTGAACAAGATCTTGGTTGGGAGCGTCGTTACGGCAATGCAAAAGAAATCCATAATTACCTGCGTCATTGTGCTGACAAATATGATATCCGTCCTCATATTCAGTTTAACACTGAAATAACCTCAGCAGATTTTGATGCTGGCAAAGGGTTATGGCGTATTCAAAACGCGGCAGGTGACGTGATTGAAGCAGAAATATTTGTTTCAGCAGTGGGTCAATTAAACCGACCTGCCTATCCAAAGCTCAAAGGCCTAGAAAGCTTTAAAGGAAAAACTTTCCACTCCGCAACATGGGATCATGACTATGATCTGATGGGTAAGCGAGTCGCAGTCATTGGTACTGGGGCAAGTGCGATTCAATTCGTGCCTGAGATTGCACAGCAAGTTGCGCATTTAGATGTCTTCCAAAGATCCGCACCTTACGTGATTCCTAAACCTGATCGTGCTTATCAAGTCGTAGAAAAAACCTTATTCCAAAAACTTCCGATTCTGCAAAGTCTAGATCGTGCAATTCAATATACGTCGAATGAAATTCGCTTAATGGGTTTCACTACCTATGTAAATGAAACTTCGCTCGCAGAATATATCTTCCAGCGTCATATCCGAGAAGAGATCAAAGACCATAAATTACGACATCGTTTAACACCCGATTATCCGATTGGTTGTAAGCGCATCCTAATTTCTAACGGATGGTATAAAGCGATCATGCGTCCTAATGTTGATATTGTGACAGACGATATTGTCGAAATTACACCTGATGGTATTCAGACTCAAGATGGTCAAATCCATGAAGCGGATACCATTATCTTTGGTACAGGATTTGCGGCGACACAGTTTCTTGCACCGATGCAGATTACAGGGCTAGAGGGGCGTAAACTTAGGGAAATTTGGAAAGATGGTGCAGAGGCCTATCTGGGTCTGACTGTTAGCGGATTCCCAAATCTGTATATGCTCTATGGTCCAAATACCAATCTTGGGCATAATTCAATCGTCTATATGATCGAAAGTCAGGTAAATTATATTATAGATGCAATTCGCACGCTGACCAAAAAAGGGTTGCGTTATACAGATTTGCGTGCAGACGTACAAAATAGTTTCAACAAAACCATTCAAGAACGGATGAAAAGCACGATTTGGTCGCAAGGCTGTACAAGTTGGTATCAAACTGCAGATGGTAAAAACACCAATAACTGGCCTGGGTTTACACTCGAATATCGTAAACGTACCCGTAAGTTTGATGTTGGTAATTATACGCAGGTTAAATGATGTCTATATAATGGTCTGATCGTGTGTAGCTTGACATATAAGATCGGCATAATTTGCGATCATATATGTCAAGATTAATGTGTTTGAAGGATAGACATCTGTTTAAAGTTACCCCCAATGCCTGCTGGTAAGTTTGTGGATAACCTTGGGTGGAACGCGTGGAACTACTGTAATTGCTGATCTTTGGTTAAATGTATGTTTTGTAGTCGTTCGGTTTTGATGCGCTTGTAAGTAAGAATAAAATGAACTTCTTAAGATTTGAAGTACTATTTCAACGTGTAATCTATAAATTTGCACCTGAATTCAATTGATGTGTTATAAAAAAATTATTTCACGAGAGTATGGTCACATATATCTTGTTTTGTATCCTCATAACGATCCGTTTTTTTACACTGCAATGAGTTGATAGGAAAGTGAAGGCGATGATCTCAATAGTCATTATATTTAGACGTTAAATAAAAAAATGAGCTGATAAAAACGAATTATTTGATGTGATTGATTATTTGTAGTAATTCTTTTATACGCATATAGGATGTTTTATTTTTTCTTATTAGATACATATTTTTTGATTTAATGCAAATTTAGCTATAATTCTATATTGACTATAATGGTCTAGCAGTCTATTTTTGAAGCAACAGACTCTACAAGGATGGAGTAATAAAAATGACAGATCATGTTATAAATGAAACAGATACCGTAAAGTTGGAAATCACATGGCTCATCTTAGGAAACACGACAACGACAAAATATGCGATTTCTGGATCTGAGTTAAGAAATGCTGCTTGGGGACTTGATTATCTAATTGGTACTTGGATTGATAAGACTAGTAATGAGATTCATTTGAATGGTTTAGCGGATAACACGCCGATATTAGTCTTCAAATATCTTCGAGAAATGCTTGAGCAAGCTTTTATTCAAAGTCTTGAGACTGAGTTGACAATAAAAATCGACAAAGATCACTCAATTAATGTGAAAATTGAAATCGATAAACATGGAAATCACAAGACTTTTGTTGAATGACTATCCAACCTTATTCTTGGTATCAAGTCATCAAAAACTCGCACAATAAGCGAGTTTTTTTAGTATAAAACGGAATTCGATTTAGGGCTTGAGGTTGTTGAGAAGACTAAACGTTTTTTGAGATGAACTCTAAATTTCTATTTTTATAATAAAATATGGTGGGCCTGGACAGACTTGAACTGTCGACCAACGGATTATGAGTCCGAAATATATGGCATTGATGACAATTGACTACAATATATAAAATACATAAAAACAGCTACTTAATTGTTTTACTCTAAATTAACATTGATCAAAATTGACAAGAATACCTCAAATCTGGGTACATGGTGGCTACATGGAAATAATCCGTAGGTCAGTCGTGGAAAAAGTTCGTTTAACCGCAGGTCGAATTGACAAGTTTGTTTGTCCACCTGATAAGTCTCAATCATTCCTTTTTGATTCTGAGATTCAAGGGCTGGCCGTGCGTGTGACTCAATCAGGTAATAAGGCGTTTATCTTTGAGAGCAAGCTCAATAGAAAAACTATCCGTATGACTATTGGCAGTGTTAATACATGGTCTATTGATGCGGTATATAAAGAAGCTCGACGTTTGAAGTCATTGTGTGATGCTGGC
>JACMMY010000248.1 GCA_014378805.1 Moraxellaceae bacterium | reverse complement strand
TTACCAAAGGTTGTTGCGCGCCACTGACCAGTTCAGGGGCGGATACGGTATTGTGATGAACCAGTATAACAAGCGGAATGGTTTTATATAGTTCAGGCAAGTTGGCAAGTGGGTCAAGCGTGACACCATTTTTTGTATTGGCACTGGTTTTATAATCGTCCAGCGTGGTGTAAAGATAACGTTCCCCTCCAGTTGAGTTGCCTTTAGTCAGCACTGCTTTTTGTTTGCCTTGAACAAAGATGGAGACAACACCAACCGCCGCATTTAAAGAACCTCCGCCATTGTTACGCAGATCTAAAATCAGTCCTTTGAGGTTAGGTTCAGTTTTAGCAAGGTCTTGTAGCGCGTCAACCGTTTTTGCGACGACATTTTCATCAAAAGAAGAAATTCTCACCCAGCCATAATTAGGTGCAACGATGCGATGATAAACGGTTTCAGTGTTGATTTTGCTGCGTGTAATGTTGAAGTAGGTTTTTTGCATTTTGGGCATGCGTTGTACAGTGAGCTTGACCACTGTATTAGGTAGGCCTGCTATTTTTTCGATCATTTCTTTGAACGTTTTACCTCTAAAGCTCTCGCCGTCGGCTTCTACAATCAAGTCATTGGGATGGATATTGGCTTTCTCGGCGGGACTGTTATCGAGCACTTGATAGACACGCAAACCATCGCCTTCTTCCCCAACAACGACACCAATGCCCACATAGCCTTCAGCGCGCCATGTTTTCCACATATCCGCATATTCGGTTTTGTCCATATATTGTCGGTGTGTAAGCGTGTCAACCGTGCGTTTGATGCCTTGGTTGAGAAACTCATGGATATCGATGGGTGTGTACGAGTCTGTTTTGATCTTTTCGACGACGTCTTTGAGTTGGCAAATTTCTACTTCCCAATCAGGCGGACATGGGCTTGCGGCGTAGCTGTTTGCTGCGTGTAGGCCTAAGGTGAGCGTTGTGAATTTTATGATGTGGGTCATGACGCGAGCTAGGCGAAGTAAGAGGTCTTTGTTCATTGGCGTTGTCATGAGCATTTTATCTTTAACCTTTCTCTATGTGATCTTCTAGGATCACGGCCGCAAGTTATGTTCTATCAATTTTAGAAGTGATCACTGCGGGTAATTTATTGTGGTTGCCTTAAACAAATTTCAAACTTACATCCAAAAAAGGCGACCATCAGTGTGCGTCCGATAGGAATTTTGATTAAAGTTCTAACTTATACCCTACGCCATAAATCGATCGAATCACATCTTCAGGCGAAATGAGAGACATTTTACGGCGTAAGTTTTTGATATGACTGTCAATCGTTCGATCGGTGATAATACGTTGATCATCATAGACATGATTGATCAGTTGATCGCGCTGAAAAACTCGACCTGGCGCATCGGCAAGTGTTTTCAATAAACGAAACTCGGCTGGAGTCAGCTCAAGCAATTGATTGTGATAACGCGCTTCAAAACGCGATTCGTCTAATTGTAAATGGGTCAATGCCGTGCTGGGTGTGCTGACGCCTTCTTCTGGATGAGGAATTCGCCTTAAAATCACTTTAATCCGCGCCATCACTTCACGTGGACTAAACGGTTTGCAAATATAATCATCGGCACCGATTTCAAGTCCAATCAAGCGATCAATTTCTTCAACACGCGCCGTGATCATAATGATTGGTACGTTACTGATTTTGCGAATATCTTTGCATACTTCTAAACCGTCACGACCCGGCAACATTAAATCCAGCAGGACGAGATCGGGTTGTTCGTGCGCTGGGCGATCAGAGAAGTATTTCACGACCTCACGACCATCAGCAAGCCACGTGGTAGCGTAGTTATTTGCACTGAGATAATCGAGTAGCACTTGCGCTAGTTTGGGTTCATCTTCAACGACAAGCACCAACATCTTCGAATCAATCATATTTTGTCCTTATTCCGATTCTTTTAAAGCCTTTATGGGTAACACAATATCAATCTGCAAACCACCGAACGCTGAGTGTTGTGCGTGAATTTTTCCGCCATGCGCTTCGATAATGCTTTGACATAAGGGTAAACCTAAGCCTGCTCCACCCGTCGCGCGGTTACGCGAGCTTTCCACGCGATATAAACGTTCAAATATTTTAGGTAATTCGGCGTCAGAAACACCTGGCATCGAGTCTTGCAGACTGACGAGGACATCTTTTTTATTTGCCGTCACATTTAGTTTTACCACGCCGTTGGCATCGGTATAGCGCAAAGTATTTTCCATTAAGTTCTTGAAAAGTTGTGTCAATCTTTGTTCATCCGCTTGCAAGATGATTACCGGATTTGGCAACGTGAGTGTGAATTGATGGTGTTTAGCATCCAGTCGTTCTTGAAACATCTGAACAACTTGTATGATGCACCGATTCAAATCGACCGATGCCATGGTGTAACGAAGTCCACCGACATCAGAAAGAGAAATTTGATATAAATCATCAACAAGCTGACTGAGCGCTTGCGTTTCGGTTTGCAGTGACATGATCGCCGCAGCATCAGGTTTGCGGATTCCATCCTGAATCGCTTCTAATTCGCCTTTTAGGATTGCAAGTGGGGTACGTAGTTCATGGGAAATATCGGCGACAAAATCACGGCGCATCATTTCATTGCTCTGCAACGTTGCTGCAAGCTGATTGAAGTCC
>JACMMY010000247.1 GCA_014378805.1 Moraxellaceae bacterium | reverse complement strand
TGACACATGCTGCGTCAACGCAAGCCATTTCGATCACGATGTCGCACTGCGGCAATGGCGTTGATTGATTTAGATTTGCTTTTATGTACGCCATTGCCTTCAGACTCCGCTGCGCATCACAATTGACCGAATTATCGCTACGTCCCACATTACCGGACTGGTTGATAAGCGCAGAGAGGCATCGTCCGGTAATGTGATCAGTTTCGTGATCGTTATCTTTTTTCGTTGAATGAATTATTTTCTTATTATTTTGCATAAAGTCTCTTTCCGTAGCATTAATTGATAATCCTCTTAATAAATATGCCTTTTCTTTGATTTCGAAATTTGAAAATTCTTTACTTTTGCTGATTTATTAAGCTCCGCATCATCTGCAGCTTTCACGTATTCTCTACAAGTCGTCCACTTCCAGCGCCATTGAAGAGAATCTCGTAGATTGGCCCCCAGCGAAATAAATGCCTCTTCTACTGAGTAGTTAATCATGCTTAATAGATGGAATTTGTTTGAAGCAAGAATCACATAGCATTTCTCACTATCGCTGAGTCGCAAAAAAAATTGTCGGTCATCATCAGGCATATCAGTCTCAAAGTAGTCTGACTCATTAAATATTTTTGCAATTCCATCCAAACTGTCTAAATGTTCTTCATCCATGGTGTGCTAATTACGATTGTAATCTCCGTTGTTTGTTTATTTCAAATTCTGTTAATTAGCCGTAATCTGAGTGGTATTACTTGAATAACTATTATTAACTGTCCTAATTATATATCGTGATTTATATTTTAGGTTGAATTTTCCATTGTTTGATATGAGTTTTAAAGACTTCATTATCAATCCTAAGTCCGGATAATCGCTTATCGCCATTTTCATTCACTGAATATAAAACATTAACTCTATCAAATTCTCCACTTTGCATTACCAGTAAGATTTTCAGGAAATTAAAATATTCGTTTCGTATTGCGTATTTATGTAATTCAGTCCCATCTGAACCCAATCTACAATGATCACCTGAATTTTCTTTAATGCGTCGAAGCTCATCCCAAATTGTTGAACTCGACGGCACATCAAAAAATTGGATGCTTCTGCCACCCCAGGTCGACCGATGTGCTGCGTACGCCAATGCTTTATCTTTTTTCGACATGACTTTGCACCTCTTTCACTTGACCATCGCCACTTATTGACAAGCCAGGATTCAGATATTTAATCAAATAGCTAGATCCTGTTGACCGACTCCGATCGATTGGTCGTATGTCAGTAGCCACGCCGGCACCAAACGCGTCGGCCAATTTTCTATAAAACTCCGGGATACGAATCTCCGACACATAAAGCAACAGGTGCCAATGAATGCAACCATCCACATGCGGCTCCAACACCCTCGCACCTAGGCACTTTCCGCCACCTTCATGGAACCTGCGTCTAAAGTTGGCCCAGTTTTTTTGCATCTGAACACGCCCATCAGAAGGTGTTGAACCATCCCAGGAGTTCTGTCCTTTAGTGGGATTCGGGTGAAATTTCGGGGGAAGCGTCAAGGTGACAAAAAATCCGTGTAAATCTAAAGATGTACACAATTCATCTAGTCCTTTGAGCCGCACATATGCTTTGGCAAATCGTTTTTTTTCAGCATCCTCTGGACTCAGAAATGGAACAGCTATCACCGATTCATCTTCAGCAATAGTGACAAATTGATGATTTTCGGCATAAGTCTTTTGGCGTTCAACTTGTTTTTCACGCGACAAAAATACTTCAGGAGAGACAATAATTGACTTTTTGGAGCCAATTTCCTGAAGACAATGGGCCATATAGTCAGCGGTTTGTCTTTCCAAACGAAGTAAGACTTTAAAAAACCATTGCCTTGGTCGTTTTGAGGAAAGCGGAGGATGTCCAATCACTGCCATTAAATCTTCGTAGCCAGGAATTAATAGGTTCTGCAAAGGATCCTTGCTATTCAAATGATCGTCCCAAAGTCCCGCTAAACGAATAGCTTGTGCAATAATGGTTTTTTCGTTGATTTGAAAATGTGTACTGACGTCGACCCCCTGTTTTTGTAATAGCCTTGTTCTTGATCTAATTAGTCTAATAACTTGAATTTGGTTAAATTCAGTCAAGTCACAGGCCCACAATTGATGCAAATATACATATGTCGCCCCAACTCGACCTAACCGACTAATAATTTGCCGCAACAAATAGTTGCCCAATTTGGACTCATTTTTCTTTGTCCTTTTCTTTTTTTGATTTACTGAATCATTTCTGATCAACAATTTTTCGGTATTTGTTGAGTTATTCAATGTGAATGCTCCAGCTCGGAAGTAGACATTGATCCAGATATATTTTTGCAACGCGATATTGACGATGATTTTTTTTCATCTTTTCCTGTTGTGATTATTTCTGAATAAGCTATCACTGGAATTAGATAAAAATCGAACGCCATTTGGTTTGGTGATATTTCAACCAAATGTTTCAATTTTTTTGAACGTTGAATGACGTTATTTTTTTTCGGCTTTGCTGAAGTAGACATTATTTTCCTGATTTTGTTTACGATAGATGGCAAAATACAGGGTGGCTGTCCATTTCAGCATCTCATACCCTATGTATTTGTAGAGAGCTATGGCACTTTATATTTCCAGCGGTCTTAGGCGTACCTCATTTTCCGAGCCGTCCTATTATGTGAGAGGCTACTCTCAGTGCTGTCATTTAGTCGCCAAATAACTTGTTTAATTGTTTTTTTACGCTTATTTAGCGTTTTGGATCGAATAACATGGTTATTGTTAACTAAATAGAACCTATATACAAGGTGGTTTTTGATATTTTGGCAAAATATTTTTACCCATTGAAGAATAACTGATATTATTTGCACATATCGACTCTATTCGGTTTACTATTATTTGCTTTACTTCCACTTTTTTGTATTAATACACCAATGCCATAATCAATTTCAGAACGTCAAGACTTGGTAAATTATTTTCTCAACTTCCGTTTTTCTAATGGATTTAGACAAAATAAGCCCATAAATTAATCTCAACTTATGGTGGAATGAGACATTGGCTGTGGCTTTTACGCAAGCCACTCTTCATGCAGGCTGGCCGCTGGCTTTGATTTGGGTGAACAGGGATTTGCCTGTGCGTTGGTCTTGTTTGTTGCGGTGTGCATCGGCTTGGAGAGCTTGCTCAAGCTGTGCAACATAAGCCCCGAGTTTGCCTAAGCCTTTGGCCCGCGCGTACTTGGGGGCACTCACTTCTTCGGGGGTCTGCAGCCATTTGTGGATGGTGTTGCGGGAGAGTCCGCGCGCTTGGCTATCGCTCGCTCAGCTTGTCGCGCACATGCATGCGCCTTATCTTGCCTAAAAGTTCCATGGTGATCACCTTATTTGCTCCTGCCTAAAAAGTAGGCAGCGCTAGTAAACACCTGGCTCAGTTTTGCTTCGACACTGGCGCGTCTAGTGGCTCAGTTTTCGGTCGGCGTCAACAATTAGGAAGCTAAAGATTTTATCTACACGTGATTCGTAAATGGAAGCAGGCAATCCCCCTCCTCTACCGGGGAGAATAGGAGTTTTACTTTTTCGGGGTACGGGTGTCCATCATGGAAACGCTCTATCGTGAGACGCGATACAAACGAATGAAGAAACCAAGATGGTGCAGGGAGAACGATACAAAGCCCATACACAAGCGGATACCGATAGACCAGAATCGCTGGTCACTAGCAACCGGAATACCCAGATAACAGGCTTGGCTCAGCTACTTAGAGGCCATTTTACAAATGTTGTATTGAACTCCTTGCAAGGCCGGAGTTGCTGTAGTCGGTTTGCAAAGCTGAAGGCATCATTCATCTCAAACCGCTGGAAAATATCCAAACCTCTACTTAGCACGATTTTCCACCCGTGATCAGTGGTGATGTCTCTGTCGTGTTTGGTGCCGGTGGTGTCGTATGCCCAGGTAAACCGAATACCTACACCTGTGCACGCGTCAGCAATTTTTTGCAGGCTTTCTGTCTGCCTGTCACCGTTGAATTCATCCTCCACCGTGACAAGGTGAACAGCAACCTCATCTTCTTGATTTTTCAATTTACTGATCGTCTCCATCAACTCCATCAAATTTCGCAGTTGGTGAAAAAGGCGGACGTAAGGATCTGTGATTGTGATGCGGCTAGCGCCCTTCAGATATGGTCCAAACAATGTATCAAAGGAAACACCCCTCTGATTTTCCTGCCAGACAACATGCTGCTCTTTCAAAGTTGGGGCTGCTATGACGGTGGCTGGCGCGGCTTCAGAACTTACCTTCACTGGTTCCAACGTCCCACCAGTTGTCGAATGTTGGTCGCTTCCAACGATTGGACCAGCACTTGGCGTCGCAGCAACATTCAAGGTGCGGTGGTAGTAAGTTGGAAACTCATCTTCTTCCAGCGTCGTGACCAAGCGTTCCAGACCATCTGTGCTCTTGAAGGTAAAGCGCGCAGCAGGGTAAGTGGTGTCGATGCGCAGCAGCTGATCTTTGACACGCTTGCGGCCTTCAATGGCGCAGCGCAGAATCGCTTCGATTTCTTCAACAGTCGCTTCCCCATGAGGGTAGAGGACCTTCATCAGTCCTGAAAACGTCTTATTGATTCCGTCCCTGTCTCGTGTGGACATTTCCTCAGAAAGGCTGAAGTGAGCTTTGTATCTGTCTGAGTAATCATGACTCCGCAAGGAACGCAGAATCTCGGCGAGATAGTCCACAACAAAGCCATAGCCATTCGAGAACATCTCGCTGCGAATGACGTCCACTTCCCAGCCAGGGATGTAACTGTGGATGCGATCCAAAAACGCGGAGTCGTGAAATTTCTCTGGCAGCGGGTCAAACAAGTCCGAGTGCTTGAGCATGTAAGGCACGGTGTGGTCTGTATTGCCAATGAACACCATCGATGCCTCGGCACCCAGCGTTTCCACGCCGCGTGAAAAAGACTTGTTGGCCATGTAGTTCTTCATGATGTCCACCAGCGCTTTGTCCACGCGCTTTTGCTTGCCAGCGAACTCGTCAAAGGCGACCACGTCCCAATACCCTACCAAGCCCAGTTTTCCTGTGCCGTTGTGAACAAACAGCTTTGGCACGGTGATCTCACCGCCGGAGATCAACATTCCGTGAGGTGAAAATTCTGAGTAGATGTGAGACTTGCCCGTGCCCTTCGGGCCTAATTCAATCAGGTTGTAATTTCGTTCACAAAACGGAATCAGGCGAACCAACTGGCTCAGCTTGTTGCGCTTGCCAAACATTTGCGGGTTGAAGCCAATGCTCTGAATCAGCAGATCGATCCATTCATCCGTGCTGAACTGTTTTCGCGCCTCGGCGTAGCCGTCAAAGTCAAAATGCGACACCTGAATCGGCTTGAGTGACCCAAGAATCCATGGTGAAACGTTCTTGTCGTCTGTGAACGCGTACTCAAGATCCGCAATGCACCACACCCCACCCACCAGCAACTTCGAGTGCGCCTTGACCGTGGCAGAGTCGATCAAAACCTTTTTGACTCCCAGGTTGGCAAACTCAGCCTCGTAAGCATCAGACTTGTCGTTCAGCTCCACGCTGATGCGGTCTATGACCTTATGGCGACCTTTTTCCTTAATGATTGAACGCACCAAGCCGGATTCATTTCGATGCACATAGTGCTTGCGCAAAATCTCCTTGACCGTGTCAATGCCACTTTGAATCGTCGCTTCGTCATTGGTAGCGCAATATTGACCCAAAAGGTATTCCAGAACATAGGAAGGAACGATGGCATTGCCTTTGACGACCTTTACCAAGTCCTTGCGCACAACCAGGCCAGCGAAGTGCTTGTTAATTTTGTCGTCGAGCGGGCTCATGGCAATGTTCTCAGTTGTATCTCTTAAAAATCGAATTCGCTGGTGAAAGACCGGCGAATCGTATAGCGCATCGCTTTGTATTCTCGAAAGTGCGTGGTATCGTCAACCCGTTCTTCAAGCCTCAGCACCACTTGCTGATTGTTCGCATCATCGGCCTTACGGCTCAGAATAAAGCGCACGGGCAATTCCCGGTCGCGCGGGTTGATCGAGTCAAAGTCAAAAGCCAACTCATGTTGGTCTGAAATCAGTTCGCCATCGTTGGTGAACAAACCAGCCCGTAAACGGCGAGGCTGTAGCTTGTCAGTCACTGACTGAACTTGATACAGAACCACCGCCAG
>JACMMY010000246.1 GCA_014378805.1 Moraxellaceae bacterium | reverse complement strand
GCAGCAAAGGCTGCCCAAGAAAAAGCCGACAAACTAGCGGCTAAAGTCGCCCAAGAAAAAGCAGATAAATTGGCAGCAGCTAAAGCCGCAGCCGATGCAAAACGTCGCTTAAGTCAGTCACTCGGTAATGATGATGCTGAGCTCGGCAATTTAAAAAGCCAAGTTGCAGCGAATGCTAAGGCGAATAGTATCGGTAAATATAAATCCCAAATTTCATCAAAAATTTATAATGCTTGGCGTACACCACAAAATAGTGCGGGACTAAAAGCCGTTGCTCGAATCACACTCAATGCAGATGGATCTATAGCTAGTTTTCTTATTATCAAATCAAGTGGCAATGAAGATTACGATGCTAGTGTACGTGCATTGCAATATCAGTCGGGACTGCCTGTTCCAGAAGATTTGGAAACTTTAAGACAAGTAAACCCTTTAGTGATCACATTCACCCCAAAATGAAGCAAACATTTAACCATTCCACGAATATTCACATTGGAGTAAAACCCATGCACAACCGAGTACAGTTTCTGAAAAACAGTGCATTATCTCTTGCGATGCTTTGCTTACTACCGATTGCTCCAAGCCATGCTGAACTGCAACTAGAGATTGTCAAAGCACCCGACCAAGCGCCGCAAATCGCTATTGTGCCATTTGCATCAGATTCGACACTACAGCCTATTATTCAAAGTGACTTACAACGCTCAGGCAAATTTGCAAGTAGTGCAAATCTGCCTGCGATGCCGACTTCAAGCCAAGACATTAACCGATCCGTTTGGCAAAATGCTCAGATTCCTTACGTTGTCGTTGGGCAAGTTCGTCAATCGGGTAACAATTTCATCGTTCAATACGAATTGGTTGATATTCAAAAAAATACTCGCATTTTGGGCGAAACAATCAACGTTCCTGCGAACCGAATGCGTGCTGCGGCTCATTTGATTGCGGATAAAATTTACCAAGCACTGACAGGAATCAAAGGTGACTTTTCTGGTCGGATTGCCTACGTGCTACTCGACAAAGTGAATGGCGGTCGTGTTTACACGTTGCAAGTTGCGGATACCGATGGTCAACAACCACGCACGGTACTGTCTTCCAAAGAACCACTGCTCTCCCCAACTTGGACACCCGATGGCAAAAAAATTGCTTATGTCTCTTTTGAAACAGGGCGTCCAGCAATTTATCTACAAGATCTTGCTTCGGGTAGCCGCGAGATCCTTGCACAATACAAAGGTTTGAATGGCGCGCCAAGTTTTTCACCTGATGGCCAAAACATGTTGTTCACCAGTTCTAAGGACGGCGAACCAGATATCTATCAAATGAACTTGGCAACAAAACAACTACGCAGACTCACCAATGACAATGCGATTGATACCGAAGCACGCTATGCTCCCGACGGTAAAAGCTTTATTTTTACTTCTGATCGCGGCGGTTCACCCCAAATTTACCGTTATAATTTAGATGATGGTAGTTCACGACGTCTCACGTTCAAAGGCAGCTTCAACGCGCGGGGAAGTATTAGCAAAGATGGTCAAACCTTGGCTTTAGTCCATCGTCAAAGTGGACAAACCTTCCAAATCGCGATTCAAGATTTAAATTCAGGTATTTTGTCAATTTTGACCCAAACACCATTAGATGAGTCACCTAGTTTTTCACCGAACGGTCAAATGATTGTCTATGCAACGCGTGAAGCAGGTCGTGGCTTGCTCTCTATTACCTCGATCGATGGACGCTTTAGAATGCGTTTACCCAGTCAAACAGGTGAAGTCCGCGAAGCATCCTGGGCACCCAGCAATTAATCAAGATGAATACGCCTTCTGACGTTGATAAATGTTACTTAAATAAGCTTTATATACATTTGCTCTGTTGTAATGATGGTGTGATAAATAGACATTAGCTTTTAAAATCACAGGAAACTTAATATGAAATCTAACACGAAAAACGTCTCTATTCTTGCGGTCACCGCATTACTAGCTACCTTCGCCATCACAGGCTGTACCTCTAAACCAGTTGCTAAAAACGGAAATGCGACAGCACTCGCAGGCGCAAACGGTGTGAATGGCGTAGACGGTGCAAACAGTACGGGTCTGGGCGCTAACGGTGATTTAAACAGCACAGGTTTAAACGGTAGCGGTTATGGTAATGGCGCGAATGGTGGCGTACAAGATGCGGTTCGTCGTGCATTGCTTGCTCGTGTTGTTCATTTCGACCTCGATAGCAGTGATATTGCGCAAAGCGACTTTGCAGTATTGAATGCACATGCGAGCTATTTAGCAAGCAACGGTGCAGCGCATGCGGTTTTGACGGGTCATACCGATGAACGTGGCACGCGTGAATACAACATGGCACTCGGCGAACGTCGTGCTAAATCAGTCCAGACCTACCTTGTGACCAATGGCGCGCGCGCAGATCAAATCGACGTCGTCAGCTATGGCAAAGAAAAACCAGTCAATGAGGCGCATGACGAATCTGCATGGGCTGAAAACCGCCGTGTAGAAATTGGCTATGATAAACTTGATCCAAACAAATAATCTAATTTTGCTCAACAAAAAGCCCAGATCATGTTCTGGGCTTTTTGTTGAGCAATGATCTCAATACTCATCGGTTCGCTGAGCCTGTCGAAGCGTGTAACTTAAAGCCACATAATTCGACAGACTCAATGAGCGAGTTATTGATAAATCAACGACCTAAAATATCACGTGCAACCACTTCTTTCATGATTTCATTCGTTCCACCGTAGATACGCTGAATACGTGCATCGACATAAAAACGAGAAATTGGATATTCGGTCATATAGCCGTAACCACCAAACATTTGCAGCAAATTGTCAGCGACTTTACACTGCACATCAGTTGCATGAGATTTTACCGCTGCGGCTGTGGGTACATCCAATTCACCTTGCATGTATTGTTCGGTGCATTGACGGACAAATGCTTCAGTTGCAAGCGCTTCAATCTTTGCTTGTGCCAGTGTAAAGCGCGTATTCTGCAACTTGCCAATCGATTGTCCAAACGCCTGACGTTCATTGACGTATTTAATCGTAATATCTATCGAACCAAGAATTGCGCCTAATGCCGTCACTGCGATACCCAAACGTTCACGCGGTAAATTTTGCATTAAATACGCAAAACCTTGACCTGCTTGACCCAAAATCTGATTGGCTGGGACTTTGACATTATCAAAAAATAATTCTGAAGTATCTTGGCTGTGCAATCCGATTTTGTCGAGATTCGTGCCTTTTTTGAAGCCCTCTAAACTTGTATCTACTAACAACAAAGATACGCCTTTCGCACGTGCGGTCGGATCAGTTTTTGCAGCAATAATTACTAGTCCAGCATGCTGACCATTAGAAATGAATGTTTTGGAACCATTCAATAGATAATGATCGCCATTCAAAATCGCTGAGCTACGTAGTGCTTGCAAATCTGAACCTGCACCAGGCTCAGTCATTCCAATCGCACCGACAGACTCGCCGCTGACTAATTTCGGAATCCAATATTGTTTCTGTTCTTCCGTACCAATATGCAAAACGTAAGGTGCAGTAATTTCAGAATGTACTGAAATTGCTGTTGATAATGAACCGTAGCCAGCACGTGCTGACTCTTCGACCAACATCAAGGAATAGTGCACTGGAACGCCGTAACCACCGTACTCTTCTGGCATATCGACACAGAGATAGCCGTTTTCACCTAACTTATTCCACACTTCACGCGGCATGATGCCTTCTTTTTCCCATGTGGCGTAGTACGGCTCAATATGATCAGCCAAAAAACGACGGAAATTATCGCGAAATAGTTCCAGATCTGCATCATGAGCTAACATAGGAAATCCTTGAGCTTGTGGGGTTAAAATAAGTGAGAAAATATGAACTGAGTGTTGCGATTATACTGATTATAAACCAATCTCGCGCTATGATGGACTGTTAAATTAATTCAGAACTCGTGATCTAATTTGCAATATAAATAGACTTCATTAATTGGATAAAACATAGCCATGAGTACCATCCGCCCTCGCCCACAAATCAATCAATACAAAGATATCGAACATCCCTTTGCAAAATACGTGCGAATTTTAGGCAAAGGTAAACGTGGCAGCCGCTCGTTGACATTTGAGGAAGCAGTAGATGCATTCGGGCAAATACTCGACGGTAAAGTATTAGATGCGCAATTAGGTGCATTTTTAATGCTTCTGCGCGTGAAAGAAGAATCGGTGGATGAGCTAGCGGGTTTTGTAACGGCGACGCGTGATCGGTTATCTCTACCTGATGTTCAAGTTGATTTGGACTGGTCAAGTTATGCAGGGAAACGTCGCCATTATCCGTGGTTTTTACTTGCGGCTTTAACATTAGCAAAATCAGGCGTGCGCGTCTTTATGCATGGCGCAGCAGGTCATACGATCAATCGTTTATATACTGAGGATGTATTACCTATACTCGGTTTTTCTGCCTGTCAATCTGAAAATGATGTTGCCAAGGCATTAGACGAACACAACTTTGCCTTTCTACCCTTATATGTACTTTCACCAAAATTAAGCGAGTTAATTGATCTTCGTAACGTCATGGGCTTGCGTTCACCTGTGCACACATTAGCGCGCCTCATTAACCCATTTAATGCCACGGTGACTTTACAAGCCAT
>JACMMY010000245.1 GCA_014378805.1 Moraxellaceae bacterium | reverse complement strand
CCCTGCGCAAAGCAGATCAAGCCGAATACTGGAATTGGGCGGTAAATTCGTTTAAGCATTGCGCCAGTTCGGCCAATGTCGACACGCAGATTCACACTCACATGTGCTATTCCGACTTTAAAGACTGCTTGCCCGAAATTAAAGCGATGGATGCAGATGTAATCACTATTGAAACCAGTTGTACAGGCTTGCAATTGCTCGAAGTATTCCATGAGCAAGGTTATCCAAACGCGATTGGCCCAGGCGTCTATGATATTCACAGCCCACGCACACCGTCAGAGATCAACATGAAAGTAGTGATTGATGGCGCGCTGGCGACGATTCCTGCGGAACGATTGTGGATCAATCCTGACTGCGGTCTAAAAACCCGTAACTGGGTAGAGACCAAAGCAGCACTTACCGAAATGGTGAAACTAGCGAAAACAGTGCGTGCGCAATTAGCGTAGTCTACGTTTATAACAAATGTGCCATTGATGTGATCCTATCAATGGCACATAGCATGTTTGTACCTTTAAGAATTTTTAATATCAACAATACATCCACTTAAAAACCAGCCATACAAGCTGGTTTTTGATTAAAAAAGCGGTTGCCAATCCATGTGACTGGCAACCACTTTATCATAAAAATAAATCTTAGCATTGTAAAACCGCTGGGATCACCTTCGGTCTATCAATCTGAATCCGCTTAATTTTCGATGTTTCGCCACTAAGCAGACTCACATTAAGCAACGGAACTTCACAGAGCTTCGCAAAAAATGCGCAGAGCGCTTGATTGGCTTTACCATCGACAGGCTGCGCAGCAAGACGCACCTTGAGCATTGCGGTTGGCGCACCCGATGCTGGATGCGCACAGGTTTCAAAGCCCATTATTTCAGTCTTTTTTGCGGCTGGTTGAACCTTGACATACAAGATCAACTGCTCGGGCAAAGACCCCGCATTTTTCATCATCACAACAGACTTACATGAGGCCTTGCAACAACACGCCATGCGCTTGCGCCAACATAAAACGAACGATATAAATCGCCAATAACGCCACGATTGGGGACACATCAATCGGCCCTAAATCAGGCATAAACCGTCTAAATGGCGCATAGAGCGGCTCTGTCATTTGCATAGCGAGCATAATAATGGGTGTATGTGCTTGGGTGAACATCAGAATCAAACTTGAAATAATGGATACGTAAATCAATACTTTACACATCATCAAAAAGTCATCAAGCAGACCAAAAACCAGTTGCAACAACAATACATCTGGTCCGATATTCATACCGCCGTTCAGAAGATTATTGCCTGCCAAATCGACTAATCGCACCAACACCATCAAACCGAGCGCTGCAAGATTGATACGTCCTTGACCCACTGTAGGCAATATTCGTTTAAAAACATCGACGATATGCGTGGCTTGCACCGTAGACATCACGATCGGGTTATACGGATCTGCTTGTGTTAACTGCATCATAAAACGTATAAATAACAATAACATTGCTACGCCAGTGACAATGTTAAAAATCTGTGAAATCAACGAATCCATGCCAATGCTACCTCATACTGAAATGTTTAAAATCTAAAAATCGTTTGTTTGCGCTTTAGGCTAATTCGCTGATAACGCAATACTGCGCTGACCTGCCGCTGATAATGCATCGATAATATGTTGACTCACGTGTTGTGCGTCCAAATGTTCAATCGCTGCAGCCGTTGTGCCATTTGGGGATGTCACGTTGGTACGTAATTTGGTCGGATTGTCGCCGCTAATAATCGCCATCTGCGCAGCACCCAATGCCGTTTGCAACGTCAATGCTTTTGCGGTTTTCTCATCTAATCCTTGCGCCACGCCAGCCTTAATCATCGCTTCCATCAAATAGAAAAAATACGCTGGGCCAGAACCCGATACCGCTGTCACTGCATGCATCATTGATTCATCATCAACCCATAGTACCAAGCCAGCCGCACTCAAAATATGGGTCGCGCTCTCACGATCATCTTGATCCACATCTGTCGAGGCAAACAAACCTGTTGCGCCTGTTTGTACCATCGCGGGTGTGTTTGGCATTGCCCGCACAATGCGAGTATGGCCCGCCAAACCTTTAGATAGGGTTGCAACAGTCACGCCAGCGGCAATTGAAATCACGAGTTTATTGGTAACGACTGGCGCAATTTCTTGTAAGACGGTTTGAATAATCTGTGGTTTGACTGCAAGTACAATCACATCGGCATCGCTTGCCGCTTCTGTTGCAGAGGCAAACACGTTTACGCTGCGTAAAGCCAATAACTCACGCAACTCAGCAACAGGTTCAGCAATATTAATCATCGTGGCAGGTGTCCCTTCGGCGAGTAAGCCACCGATCAGCGCTTGCGCCATGTTACCACCACCAATGAAGGCCACGATTTTGGATGATTTTGAAGAATTTCTTGGGTGTTGTACGCTCATATTGGCATCCGCATCATGATCAAATTATTGACTAAAATATTAAAAAAACGCACTGGCAAAGTCAGGCGCAAAGCACGTGTCAATCTATCAGAGATAGTTTACCAAAAGATGTCACGAAGCCTCGGTTAATGCACGCGTTAACGCATTGAGTATATAGCTGCCATCCCATGTTTTACGATTTACCATTTCACCCATCCGCATGATGACTAAATCATGCTTCGGACTCACAAACAAATACTGACCTTTTAAACCTTCAAAATAAAAAGCGCTGGAATCATCGTGTGCATGTTTTGCGGGCATCCCTTCAAACGAAGGAATCCCTCGTAAGGCGCCTTTATCATGCGCTTTCAACCAGACTTGATAACCATAAAAACCATAATCAGTAGCACCATGATTGAGTCCACGCTCTACGGTATTACGTGGGGTCACCATTTGTTTTAACCATGCAGCAGATACAATTTGTCGCACTTCACCGCTTGCTGTCTCATAGCGGCCTTCGGTTAAAAATAAATTCGCCACACGTAACCAATCTTCGGGCTGAGCGAACAATGCCGCAAATGCTCGGGCCTTACCGCCTTCGCGATCCAACCACAGTGCCGCATCATGACAATCGAGCGGTTGAAAAATATATTTTGAAAAGAAATCTGCTAATGGCAGACCTGATACGCGCTCTAAAATGACGCCGAGCAGATGGGTATTATAATTATTGTACTCAAAATACTGACCCGCTGGCGCAACCGAAGGCAAAGTAAACACTTGACGCTCTACATCAACCCCAAAATAAAGCGGAACAATACTCGGAAAACTAGCAAAACTGATCAATGAGTCACTTCTGAGTCCCGATTGCATCGTCAAGAGATGCTCAATCGTAATATGCCGACGCTCATCAACCTGAAACTCAGAGAGATACGTCTCCACCAAATCATCGACACTGCCAATCATACCGCGATCAATCGCAACCCCAATCGCGATTCCCACGACCGTTTTCACCATCGACATTGAGTTAAAGGTATCTGATTTCTTAAAATTTCGATATTGCGCATGTACCAAACGACCTTTGTGCATCACAAGAAAGGCACGCGTCTGATGCGCACACAGATAATCACCAATCTCATTCAAGAGTGCATCCGATACTGGAAACTCATGATGTAACGTCAACTCAACTGGCGTTTGGCTGCCCTTAACCCATGTTAAAGGTTTATACCAATCAACCTGCGTAATCGGGCTAATGATCAGACCTTGAATGGCTTGGCGCATAGACGTGGTATTGAGCATACTGGCCATATTAGACACATTCAATTTTAACATTTTCATTCATTTACACTCATACTTGCCGCAAGCTCCAACCCGTAGATTCAACCGCTTGCGCCGTCAACCAACATCCTGCGGCGCTGATCAAAGCCAATGGCTGCCCCTGTAAAGATTCCAAAATTTGCACTTGTTCACGCTGCCATGGCGGCAAGTGCAAGGACTGTAACAGTTTTTTAAGCCGCCAATGCCCCACACGGCCATTTAAATGTAATAACTCGCCTTCTCGCCTTGGTCGCAGTCGTAATTCTTGACCCAGCCATGCAAATGACAAGCCCTGACTGATCTGCTCAACTTGCCAATGACCTGTCGCTAGTTCCAAAGTTTGAGACATTGAAAAAACCACCGTTTGCGTCTCTGCAATCGGTAGCACCAGCGGCAATCGGTAGAGTTGATCTTGATAGCGACGAAACTGAATACTGCCATGCTCAGTATGCCAAATCACTTGTGGCATCGAATCAACACGCGCCTGCATCATCTCGCGAACCGCTTCAACACGACTCAGCGGCGGGGCATATCGCGCATCGCCCTGCATCCAACGAGCTAACAACCAGCGTACCCGCGCATCCGTTAATACCAATACGGCAGCAATATTTAATGCGCCATCGGCATTTTTTGTTGCAGCAAGATCCATCTCACCTTGCGCCTGTAAAACTGACTCCGCATCAGCCATCAAGTGCGCTGTACGCACCATGGCCGCCTCAAAACCTTGCCAATGCGACGCCAATAATGGCCACACTTTCTCGCGCATGACGACACGATCAAAACTTAAATCATGGTTGGCGGGATCATCGACCCACTGTAATTGGTAATTAATCGCATATTGATGAATCTCATCGCGCGACGTATTCAAAAGTGGACGAACTATCGTCAGTTTATTTTGAGTTTGCACCTCGCGCATCGCAGCCAAACCACTGACTCCGCTACCACTGAGCAAACGCATCAGTACGGTTTCCGCTTGATCTTGTTGATGATGTGCCAACACCAGCACTTCATCTGGCGCAATCACCTCGCGAAAAGCGGCATAACGTGCATTTCGCGCTTCATTTTCCAAATTGCCTGCGGCGACTTTGACTTTTTTTACAATAACGTCAATCTTTAAGGTTTCGCATTGCGCCACAACCTGTGTTGCCCATTCGCCAGATGGCGCCTGTAAATCATGATCGACATGCACAACCCGCAACTCAAAGCCCTGATCGCTTTGGGCAAAAATACGCTGCATAGCAACCAACAAAACCACAGAATCCAAACCGCCACTACAGCCCAACAAAAAACGCTGATTCGGCACAAACCGTTTCAGCGTTTCTTTAATCTGCTTTTCAATAAGCGGGACGTGCTGGTTTTTAGTCTGTTTCAAAACTCATTCCGTGACGGGTAAAGCAGGCGTATGACTGCCGAATTTCATTAAACGTTGATACCGCGCATCAATTAAGCGATCTACAGGCAGCATTCGCAACGCATCCAGTTCTGTGGTGAGCGCTAGACGGAGTGCTTCTACTGTCACTTGCGGTGTTAAATGCGCACCTTCACCCTCAGAAATGATCTGATCAATCAAACCTAACGTATATAATTTATCCGCAGTCAGTCCCAGCGCTTCACTGGCTCGTTCCGCTTGTTCATTGGTTTTCCACAGAATTGATGCACAGCCTTCAGGGGAAATCACCGAGTATATGCTATTTTCCAACATGAACACTTTATCAGCCACGCCAATTGCGAGCGCACCGCCTGAACCACCCTCGCCAATCACTGTCGCAATCACAGGCACTTTCAGCGTCGATAAAACAGCTAAACAACGGGCAATTGCCTCGGCTTGACCGCGTTCCTCTGCACCAACACCGGGATATGCACCCATCGTGTCAATAAAATTAAGCACAGGCAATCCAAAGCGTTCTGCCATTTCAAACAGCCGCATCGCCTTGCGATAACCTTCTGGATTGGTCATACCAAAATTATGATGAATGCGCTCGGATGTCGTTCGACCACGATGTTGACCCACGACGACGACAGGGCGGCCATTAAATCGCGCTAAGCCACCAATCAACGCTTGATCATCGCCAAAGGCACGATCACCATGCAGCACATCAAACTCAGTAAATAACGTCGAAATATAATCCAAAAACTGTGGACGATTAGGATGACGTGCAATTTGTACGGTTTGCCATGCACTTTTGATCCGCTTCACTTCTGCATTCATAATCTACATTACTCATTTTTGAATTGCGCTGAATGCCGCACGTCTACGTGATCTATTGAGATCAATCAAATAGTATTGATGGTCGAAAATTTTCCAATTCATCATTAAAAACACAACATAACCTAAAAACAATACCGATGATTTAGCAAATAACACCAACCGACGGTTGGAATGGCATTACGCCTCTATTTCAGCAGGTACCAATAACACCACATCCAGTGTGATACCCCAATGGGCAAACTGCGTCACTTCGGTCTGTAAATCTGCATGGAGCATGGGCCATTCTGCACCCGCTGGATCAACGGCTAATTGCCATGATTTGTTTGAATGAATCGTCAACACACAATTCGGTACAGCTTGATCATAGCGCGAATGATGGAACAATACCGCCAAGCGTAACAACAAACATAATGAGACTAATGGCGCACCGCCTGCATGACGCACTTGATCGAGGGTTTCTTCTCGTAGTTTACGACGATGCAATCCAACCAAAAACGACAAACGCAATTGATCAACTTTAGAGAAACCGGGTACATCGGAATGTTCGAGTAAATATGCGCCATGACGATGATAACTACCATGACTAATTGCCAAACCAATCTCGTGCAAATACGCCGCACGACGTAATAAATCACCATCCTCCTCATCAAGTTTCAGTGCATCGGCCACTTGCTCAAACAACACCCGCGCAGTCAATGCAACTCGATCCGCTTGTCGTGGATCCGCGTAATAACGTGCCATCATCGCTTGCACGCTTCGATCACGGACATCTTCATGCCGAAAACGACCGAGCAAGTCATACATCACGCCTT
>JACMMY010000244.1 GCA_014378805.1 Moraxellaceae bacterium | reverse complement strand
GTTCGCGATCTTCACCAGCCACTTTCACTTTAATTAATTCGTGGTCAGCAAGTGCACGATGTAGTTCTTCAATCACACCATCAGATAAGCCGTGGTTACCAAGCATAACGACAGGGTTAAGCTCATGTCCAATACGGCGTAAGCGTTTGCGTTCTTGGGTTGAAAGTGCGGACATGACAAAAACCTTTATAAGCGGGTGAAAAAAATAAAACCAAATGGTTTTATAAAACGTGATATGCATATTGTAACTTAAAAACGGGAATTAAATATGCTTGCGGTGGAGATGGGCAGGCATCAATTCCGCTTTTGGCTTAAAATACACGAGACTTAAATTTTTCAAATATTTTTGTAAACGAAAAACATTCGTTTTCAGCGATGATTGTAAGACCCAGCATATTAAACGGAACAGCACATGGCGACGCGCATTACCAACAAAAATCTCTCAACTAGTAGCGCGACTTGGATGCGTGAGCATTTGGATGATTTCTATGTTAAGCAAGCACATAAAGATGGGTATCGTGCACGTGCTGCATATAAGCTTTTGGAAATAAACGATAAATATAAAGTAATTAAGCCGGGGATGACTGTTGTCGATTTGGGTTCCGCGCCTGGAAGTTGGTCGCAGATTGCAGCAAAGCTGACAGGCGATCGAGGCATGGTACTCGCCACTGATATCCTTGAGATGGATAATTTAGCGGGCGTCACCTTTATTCAGGGTGATTTTCGTGAGGATGAGGTCTTTAGTAAATTACTAGAAATGTTATCAGGGCGACGCGTAGACGTTGTAATTTCGGATATGGCACCCAATACATCAGGTAATAGCGCAGTAGATCAGCCTCGGATGATTTATTTGTGTGAGCTCGCGCTCGATTTTGCCAATAAAGTGCTTGACGAAAAAGGTCAGTTTTTAGTGAAAGTTTTCCAAGGTGAAGGTTTTGATGATTACCGCAAAGCCGTCGTTAAAGAATTTTCCGTGGTGAAATCGGTCAAGCCAAAAGCATCACGTCCACGTTCGCCAGAGGTTTACTTGCTCGCGCAAGGACGTAAAGTGAGCGTGAAGTAAGGATGATGTAGCGGATGCACAGCCATTCACATCGAATGGATGTGGGCTAATAAATACATCAGATCAGCATACAAATAGTGACAAAATCCGACGTGATTGCCACCTAATTAGGTTGTTGTTGATGTGTAATGGCGTTATGTTAATGATGCAGGTTTTGGTTTATACGTTTTATTTTAGCGGTCATATTTAATTTAGTAACCATAGGTGGAAAAGCCTTGAATGATATCTTTAAAAATACAGTACTGTGGCTGGTTGTCATCGGCATCGTGGTACTGGTATTTAGTAATTTTGAGAACAAGAAAAAGCCAGATGCTTTGAGCTATTCTGAATTTGTGACTGCGGTGAACAGCGGACAAGTGAAAAGCATCAAAATTGATGGCGAGAGCATTCAGGGTGAGCGCAAAGATAAAACTGCCTTTGAAACTGTTCGACCAGCAGGCATTCCTGATAATACATTGATGCCAAGTCTGGCTGCGCAAAAAGTGGATATTCAAGGCTCTGCACCTGATCGTCAAAGCGTGTGGATGCAGCTTTTGGTGGCAAGCTTCCCTGTGCTTTTGATCATTGGTCTGATCATGTTCTTTATGCGCAACATGCAGGGCGGTGGTAGTGGTAGCGGCGGTAGTCGTGGACCCATGAGCTTTGGTAAATCTAAAGCCAAGATGCTGACTGAAGATCAAATCAAAGTGAATTTTACGGATGTTGCAGGTTGTGATGAAGCCAAAGCTGAATTAGTAGAAATTGTTGATTTCTTACGTGATCCGACCAAGTTCAAACGTCTAGGTGCGATGATTCCGCGTGGCGTGCTGATGGTTGGCCCACCAGGAACAGGTAAAACTTTGCTTGCCAAAGCCGTTGCTGGGGAAGCGAAAGTGCCGTTTTTCTCAATCTCTGGTTCAGATTTTGTTGAAATGTTCGTTGGTGTGGGTGCATCTCGTGTGCGTGATATGTTTGAACAAGCAAAACGCCATGCACCTTGTATTATTTTTATCGACGAAATCGATGCGGTTGGTCGCCATCGCGGTTCAGGTATGGGTGGTGGCAACGATGAACGTGAACAAACATTGAACCAAATGCTGGTTGAGATGGATGGTTTTGAGGGTTCAGAAGGGGTGATCGTGATTGCAGCGACCAACCGTGCTGACGTGCTGGACAAAGCGTTGTTACGTCCAGGTCGTTTCGACCGTCAGGTTGCGGTGAGCTTGCCAGACATCAAGGGTCGTGAAGAGATTCTGAACGTTCACATGAAGAAGTTGCCTTCTGCAACGGGCGTTGATACGAAAGTGCTTGCACGCGGTACCCCCGGCATGAGCGGTGCGGATTTGGCGAATTTGGTCAATGAAGCGGCACTTTTTGCGGCACGTTTGAACAAAAATACGGTTGATATGCGCGACTTTGAAAATGCGAAAGACAAAATTTTCATGGGTCCTGAGCGTAAATCAATGGTACTACGTGAAGATGAACGTAAAAATACGGCGTATCACGAAGCAGGTCATGCGGTCGTTGCTGAGTTATTGCCAAACACAGATCCTGTGCATAAAGTCACCATCATGCCCCGTGGTTGGGCGCTTGGCGTCACATGGCAGCTGCCTGAATTTGATCGGGTGAGCAACTATAAAGACAAGATGCTCAATGAACTGTCGATCTTGTTTGGTGGTCGCATCGCCGAAGAAGTGTTTGTAAATCAAAAATCGACTGGCGCATCCAATGACTTTGAACGTGCAACTAAAATTGCCCGTGCAATGGTGACCAAATATGGCATGAGTGATGCTTTGGGGATCATGGTCTATGAAGATGAGTCGCAAGATGGTGGTTACTTTGGCAAGATCGGTAATCGCGCAGTCAGTGAAGCGACACAGCTATTGATTGACCAAGAGATTCGTCGAATCTTGGAAGCGCAATACACTGTAGCGCGTGATTTGATTGAAGCTAATAAAGACAAAATCGAAGTCATGGTTGAAGCTTTGCTGAAATGGGAAACCATTGAACGTGATCAAATCATTGACATTATGGAGGGTCGTCAACCGCGCGAGCCTAAGGTTTACGAGCCTGTCAATCCTGTGCCTGTTTCGGTGACACCTGCAGAAGGTGCGGTATTGCCGCCACCACTCCCTGCGATGTAATCTCGTTGTTTGACTCAAGAAAGCCCTCGTTAAAGCGGGGGCTTTGTTTATGGTGTTAATCAGCGATGAATCAAGTTTTAATGTCAGTGATTAAATCGGTCTAAAATGCATTATGAAATTACATCCTCTTCCTCAGCAGACCTTAGACTGTGGCCATATAAAACTCGATCTTTCACGACCTCAAGTGATGGGTATTTTGAATGTTACGCCTGATTCTTTTTCAGATGGTGGACGTTTTACCGATTTAAGTACCGCTATTACGCAAGCTGAAAGTATGCTGATTGGTGGTGCTTCAATTTTGGATATTGGTGGTGAATCAACGCGACCAGATGCCATGCCAGTTTCCGCGCAAGAAGAACTTGATCGCGTCATTCCTTTAGTTGAGGCATTAAATCAGCGTTTTGATACGATTTTATCGATCGATACGAGTTCACCCGAAGTTTTCAAGGCGGCTGCACACGCGGGTGCTACAATTTGGAATGATGTGCGCGCTTTGACGCGGCCAAATGCGCTTACCGTTGCCGCAGAACTCGATTTGCCCGTGATTTTGATGCATATGCGCGGTGAGCCTGCGACGATGAATAGTCTGGCGATTTATGATGATGTCACACAAGACGTTCAAAATGAATTGAGTATTCGTTTAGAGGCAGCATTAGCGGCAGGTGTACGCCGTGAGAATATCATTCTCGATATGGGGTTTGGGTTTGCAAAAAATACCACTCAAAGTTTGAAGTTATTAGATGAACTTTGGCAACTAAATGATCTTTGTTTTCCTTTGTTGATGGGGATTTCGCGCAAAAGAGTGCTGGGTGAGATCATGGGTGGTGCCGCCGTTGATGAACGTTTATATGCGGGACTTGCGGCCGCAATGCTTGCTGTCCAACAAGGCGTTTCAATCATCAGAACGCATGATGTGCGTGCAACAGTGGAAATGTTGATGGTTTATACGCATGTGCAAAATGAAGGTCATTGATAACGAGAATCATCAGATCGTCTATGCTGGGACGCATAAATTGACAAAGAGCAATCTGAGTCAGGACACTCAAAAGAAATTCTGGCACATTAAATGATAAGTCCTACGCTGAATAAATATGATGAGTCGCAACAAAGCAGCCTTGTATGCACAGCGTTTTAATCAAGTCTTCGATTACATCGAAAAGCATGTTGATGATCCGCTGAGCGTGGAAGATTTAAGTCGTGTTGCGTATTTTTCTAAATTTCATTTTCATCGGCAGTTTTCCGAATATTGCGGGATTAGTGTGAGTCGCTATATTCAGTTGATCAAATTGAAACGCGCATCACATCGTTTAGTCTTTAATCCTGATGAGCGAATCATTGAAATTGCACTGGATGCAGGTTTTGAAAATCCAGAGTCTTTTTCGCGTGCTTTTAAGCATATCTTCGGGCAAGCGCCGACTGCGTTTAGAAAGAATCCAGCTTGGGACTTATGGCATACCCATTACCAATTTCCTAAACGCGAGGGAGCAACGAGCATGAATGTAAAGATTGTCCGAGTTGATCCAGAATTAGTCGCTGTACTTGAGCACCGCGGTGCGCCTGCATTACTGAATGACTCGGTACGACACTTTATAGCATGGCGTAAAACGACGGGTTTATCACCTGTAGACAGTAGTCGTACTTTCGGCGTTCCGCACGATAACCCGGATACGACAATGCCAGACGATTTTCGTTTCGATATCTGTGGTTCGGTGACGGAGGAAGTTCCTCCAAACGCGCAAAATGTGATGACCAAACTCATTCCGGGTGGACGTTGTGCCGTTGTGCGCCACGTTGGGTCGCGCGATAGAATTAGTGAAAGTGTCTATTATCTTTATCGTCAGTGGTTACCTGAGAGTGGCGAGGAGTTACGCGATTATCCTGTGTATTTCCACTATCTGACTGTGGGTCTTGATCAACCTGAGTTAGAGCAGCAAACCGATGTTTATTTGCCGCTGAAATCAGTCACGGGTGTCTTCGCTTAAAAATATTTGTGGTAAAAAAACGTCAGTCTTATTTCTAAGAACGGACGTTTTTTTTAATGTGCGGTATTTTTTTAATAGGATTGGTCATAGGGGTTATTAATCATCGGCAGATTCACTTCGACAATAATATGCACCAGTTCTTCATGGATACTCAATTGTTGGCGGAAATATTCTGAATTTGCTTCTGGGCTAATCGTCGTTAAATTCAAGACACAGGCATATTGGTCTTTACCGACGCGCCAGACGTGAATGTCGTTAATCTCCGCACGCAGTGGACTTGCTTCGATCACTTCAATCACTTCTGCCACTACAGGTGCATCCATTTCAGCATCCAGCAGGATTCGTCCTGAGTCGCGAATCAAACCGTAAGACCAAACCGCGACCAGCACACCACCGACTAACCCCATGACAGGATCAAGCCAGCTTGCCCCCCAGATTTTACCTCCGATGAGTGCAAGGATTGCTAAGACCGATGTAGCTGCATCGGTAATCACATGAATATAGGCTGAGCGTAGGTTGAGGTCGTGGTTGCCGTGTGAGTGGTGATCGCCATGATCGCTGTGATCATTGTGATCGTCTGAATGATCATGACCATGGTTGTGTCCGTGACTATGATTATCTTTCAGCAGCCATGCACAGATTATATTTACACCAAGTCCAATCACGGCAATAAAAATCGCTTCGTCATAATGAATTGGAGATGGTGAAAGTAATCGTTGACCCGATTGAAATAACATCAATGCCGCAACGAGGACTAAAAGAATAGAACTGGTAAAACTGGCTAAAATTTCAATTTTCCAAGTACCGAAAGTGAAACGCGCATCTTTTGAAAGTTTTCGAGCAAAAACATAGGCCAACATCGATAAACCGAGCGCCATGGCGTGGGTACTCATGTGCCAGCCATCAGCGAGCAGCGCCATCGAGTTATAAACATATCCCCCGGAAATTTCAGCCACCATCATGATTGCGGTGAGAATGACGGCCCATTTCACTTTCTTTTCGGCGAGTGGATTACTGATATTGAACGAATAGGTTTTAGGTCGAGTTTGGTTATTTAAAGGGGCGCTGGTTTTGTGCGTGTGGTGCGATGCTAAGGGTTGTGACATGATTTCTGCTGCAATATACTGGTCATTATTTGACTAATAGTATACTACCCCCTAGTATATTGAAAGTATTGAGTCGTAAATTCACAAGAGTATCTGCTGTTATGGCGCACGCAATTCATGGAAAGAAGAAAATCTTAGCACGCATTCGGCGTATTAAGGGACAGACTGATGCGCTGGAAAAGGCATTGGATCAAGATGTTGAGTGTATTGCGATTTTGCAACAAATTGCAGCAATTCGCGGTGCTGCGAATGGACTGATGGCAGAAGTGCTTGAAGGTCATATTCGAGCGCATTTAGGTGCGAATGATTTGACGCCTGAGCAGCGTCAAATTGAGATTGAACAAGTGGTTGGGATTTTGAAGTCTTATTTGAAGTAGATCAGTTTTATCCATAATTTTTTAAATTATAACGGATCTTATCCCGGCAGCTAGAACGGGTATGACTCCTTATTAAAGCAGTCATACGCATGATTGGTCTAAGCAACATCCGCAATCCAATTGCCATGAAAGCCCATTGGAACGCGAACGGGTAATTCAATCTCAGCAACAGGCTCACCGCCCAAATTGAGAGAATCCAGAATCACAACTTTGCTATTTGCACAATTGAGATCATGCACATAAGACATGAGCCAGCCGTCATTTTCAGGCGCATGATCACTTTTTGGAACAAAGACCACTTCACCCGTGACTTCATTATGACCAAAACTGTGGCGATCAGTTTGACCTGTTTCTAAATCAAAATGAAGTAATTGATTCGGCAAAGAGGTATTGCCGTCCATCGGCAGAGAGATGGTGTAAGCGTGATGATAGGTTTGACCCGCAAAACGTTCATCAAAGCGAGGAAACTCTTGATCTTCGGCGTGAATGACTGTGCGTTTCACTTTGTTTGAATTGGGGCTAAGTGTCCAGCGCTCAAACGTGGTATTGCTGAGTTCAGGGCCTGTTTTGACGGTGAGGTCAGACGCGAACATTTTGGGATGTGCGACGACATCGACAATGATTTCGCCATTATCGCGTTCAAAAGCATTGCAGCTGTGGAAAACAAAACAAGGATCAACATCAAACCAACGCACGTCTTCAGCCCTGGCGTTACGGGGTAAAACACCGACACGGGCAGGATGCTTCGGATTCCAGCGATAGGGAAGTGATGCGCCTTTTAAAATATCTTTTGCTGAGAATGTCACAGGAAGATCGAAAATAAGCATACTTTTGCTGGTCATGGCGCCATCATGCATCATCGGGCCGTGTTTGACGGGAATGGAGACTTTGTTTTTGACCTGACAGTGTTGATCAATGACCAGATAGGTGACATGTTTTTGTTTCAGCGCGTCATAGCAAATGGCATGGAGCTCACCCGTTTGTGGATCTAAGTGAGGATGTGCGGTAAAGCCATTGTTGAGTGCGCTATCGAATAATCCTACATGTACGCTGGTGAGTTCAGGGCTGAGTTCGACAGGAAAAGCGCCTGCTTCGACCAACGCCCAAAGCCGACCGCCATGACCGATGATGTTGGTGTTGACTGCACTGCCGATGCCGCGTTGTGCGCCGAGTTGTTCTTCCAGAGCGCTGTCTTTGCTGGTATCCGCGACATAACGATTGCGATACCAAACGGCTTGTCCATTTTGAATGCGGACACCGTGTACCATGCCGTCGCCGACGAACCATGAGTGATTGCCGGGATTGTCTACTTTTTTTGGATTCGGCCCGATACGGGTTAAGATACCATTGAGTGCTGCTGGAATTTGTCCTTTGACCTTAAGCTCGGTGGCGGTGTGTTCATCAGGCTGAGGTGCAAAGATGGTCTCCAGATAGTGGTTTTCTGGATTGTAGGGAACGCGCTTTGCTAAAAGACTTCCTGCGGTACTGACGATATTTTTAAGTAAATTGTTATGTTTCATCTGGTTGTCCTCTTGTTGGGCAAATGGCTTTGAATTACTATGTATACGGTGACAACATTAAGATAAGGTAGAATGTACACAGTGTCAACACTAAATATTGATCAGGCGACGGATAGCATTGAGCCAGCACGCAGCTATCATCATGGAAATCTGCGTGAGACCTTATTATTAAAAGGTTTGGCGCTTTTAGAGTCGAGTGAAAACGCGGACATCAGTTTGCGCGAACTTGCGCGAGAAGTAGGCGTCTCTGCAAATGCCGC
>JACMMY010000243.1 GCA_014378805.1 Moraxellaceae bacterium | reverse complement strand
TGTAGCGATGTTTGAGCCAACCTCGCTGGTACAGTTGAAACCTGCGATTGTTTTATTTTCCTTATTGTTTGTCATGAGTATCATCGGTGCGACACAGGATATCGCCACTGATGGTTTAGCGGTGCGTATGCTGGGTAGTCGTGCGCGAAGTGCAGGAAATGCCATTCAGGTCACCGGCTATCGAATAGGGCTGATTATCGGCGGTGGTGTCCTACTGATCGTAATGGATTATTGGTCTTGGTCGGCGGTTTTCTTTGCCATGATTGGTTTAATTGTGCTGAATACGCTGCCGATTTTGTTTTTTAATGAGCCGATTTGGCTGGATAAAACGCATAAAAAGACCGCGAAAATTTCTGTACAAAAGACAGAGATTTCAGTAGATCAACTTGAATCTCGCTTCATTAAATTTCATAAAAGAGTTAAATTTCAATTCGGTTATTTTTGGTCGAATACCGAAATGCGTGCTTGGTTGTTGGTTTTACTGGTCTTTAAAATCGCCGACTATATGTCGAGTGGTATGGTCAAACCGATGATGGTTGATATGGGCTTTAGCCTGACCAAAATTGGATTTTGGGGCACGATTTTAGGGTCTTTGTCCTCTTTGTTTGGCGCAGCGTTGGCTGCATGGTTGATGCGTTATATGCGCCGTGTGACCGCGTTGCTTATTTTTAATGGCCTACAAGCGCTGACAACAGGATTGTATGGGCTGATTGCTTGGCTGTATGCCCATCACTATGCGCTTGAAGGCTGGGAGTTGTATGCGGCTAATTCAATTGAACATGTCGCTGCGGCGATGGCCATGGTTGGGTTGTTAACTGTTGCTATGGATTACGCGCGTCCGCAACATGCTGGTAGTGATTTCACCTTTCAAGTGTGCGCGTTCACAGTTCTAGGTGGTATGGGGTATTTGGCGAGTGGATACTTGGCTGATAGCTTAGGATATGCAGGTCAGTTTGGTTTGTCTGCGATTTTAGGATTGATTCTCTTGCTGCCGATTTTGTGGTGGGGGCGTTATTTTAAGCACACCCACGTTATCTTATAATTTATTCGTGCAATCTTCCGACTCTGAGTGAGATTGGCCACTGAATTTTTTGTAGATTTTGTGGCGCACCCCACAGTGGTGCTAATGCCGCTTCAAGTGCGGGAATGGGATTATGTCCCGTGCTTTCGATATAGCGTTTTGTCGCTGACCATGTCGCTTGGTAGCCAACAAAATGAGGCAGTGACCAATATGCTTCAAGTTTAAATTCGGGTGCGGTGATTTCCGTGAATGGGAAAGGTAGGTCGCAATATCCATTTTCGACCCACTGACGTTCTGCTGGCCAATATTCCCCAATGACATCATGATAATAATGCAGAGATGGTTCATCTATCTCTGGAGTAACGCGATGATGCGCATACGTGATGAGCGCAATAATCCCATTCGGTTTTAGTACTCGTTTCGCTTCAATGTAGAATTTTTCTAAATCAAACCAATGCACCGCTTGTGCAACGACTAATAAATCGACGGAGTGTTTTTTTAGTTCAGAATACTCCGCTGATGCAACGCGAAAAATGACATTCTCTGCACCTTGCGCATGAGCAATTTGATCGGCTGATGCATCTGTGGCGATGACATATTCAAAGTGATCGGCAATGCATTTAGCCGCTTGTCCATTTCCTGTTGCACAATCCCATGCCAGTTCGTGTTCTGCACATAATCCTGCTAACCATTCAAAAAGTTCAGCAGGGTATTCTGGGCGATAGGTCGCATAACTCGTTGCAAGTGCGGAAAAGTGATCTTTAAATGTCGGCATAATCTGGCTCTATTTTTGGCGTTATTATCAATATTAATGACTAGCTTATTTACGGATGTCTTTTGGCGTGTTTCCTGTCCAGCGTTTAAAAGCGCGCGTCAGTGCGCTTTGATCAGAATAACCGAGTAGCTCAGCAATGTCAGTTAGTTGTAGTCTTCCTTCATTCAAATATTGTTCAGCCAAGCGTAACCGTGTTTCATCAAGTAATGGCTGAAAGCGTAAACCTTCATGGGCAAGGTGACGTTGTAGTGTACGCGGCGTGAGGAATAGATTGCCAGCCACTTTGGCTAAAGTCGGGGTATCTTCATGGCAGAGACGAACGATTTCTTGGCGGACTTTTTGTGTCCACTCGCCGTCTTGCGGTAATGCTGCAAGTGCTTGGTCAGCTTGTGCTGAGAGTAAACTGAGTAGGACTTGATCTGCTTGTTTGATTGGTGTGGCGAGTAAAGTGATTGGAAGTTTGAGTCGCATTTCAGGTTGTTCAAACTTAACAGGGCAATCATAAAACGTTTCAATGGCTTTTGCTTGCGCTAGGTGTTTTGATGTCAGATGAACTTCACAAAGCGGTGCGTTACTGCCCGTCAGATTGCGCATAAATTGCACCATCGCTGCCAAGCCCATTTCAAAAAATAGTGGATCAGCTTCATTAGCAGTATCCCAACTGAGGATGACTACATCATCCACTTGTGTCGTGGTCATGGTGTAGCGGTCATCGAGTAGTCGCGCGTAGCGATTGAGCAGGAGCAAGGCTTCAGCCATATTGGCGCAGGCTAAAATCAAGTAACCCAAGACACCAAAATGAGCTGCCGAAATGTGCCGACCAATCTCCACAGCTAGGTTGGGTTCTTTCATCTCATGTTGGATGCGATGCAGCATTGCGGTGAATTCAGCGAAAGGGATGCGGCCTTTAATCCTTTTCGTGTTGTTATCGGAGCTATTGATCTGGTGGTAGCTGGCTGTGGTATAGGGCAATATTCCTAGATTATCTAGCATGATATCTGGTGTGGGATGGTGGTGTTTGATGTATTCAACCAGCAGCAGAACGTAGGTCTGGCTGATATAGGCATCTTGATGATGCGAGGTCTTTAGGCGACTTGCATTTTGCTGTATTGAAGTACTCATGTCGTCATTTGTATAAAAAAAGACGAGCTTTGTCAATTCTTATTGATTTATTTACGCGATACTTTAATCATCAAAAGCGCTAGAGGCGAGATCACAACATGAATATGGCAGTCAATTCCAATTACACAGATGTTAAAAATGACATCGTTGTGCGTGAAAAGTTAGACTTTCAATTAGATCACAGTCTTCCAAAATATTGGTTCGGTGATGATCCGTTTTTAACTCGTTTTTTTGATGGTGTTTGTGCCACGTTCCCGGAAGGCGAGCGTTATTTTATTAGCAGTGTGCGCCAACTTCGTGATCAAGTCACTGATCCAAAACTGCTACAAGAAGTCAAAGATTTCATGCGCCAAGAAGGGCAACATGGTCTGGTTCACACAGAGTTCAACCAGATTTTGCAAGAACAGGGAATGCCTATCGCGGAACTCTTGGCATACCAAAAAAAGATTTTTGCGTGGCAGCTGAAGAACTTTTCCCCAGAATATAACCTAGCAATTACTGCTGCTTGTGAACATATTACTGCGTTGATGGCAGAGTGTTTCTTTGCCAAAACTGAGACGATGGCAGATGCTGATTACCGCATCCGCGCCATGTTGGCGTGGCATTCTATTGAGGAGATGGAACACAAAGCGGTTGCCTTTGATGTCATGAAAGTCGCAAAAATTTCGTATGCTGTACGTGCTTCGGCGATGCTATATCTGACCAGCCATTTCACCTTAGAATCCCTGCGCCATACCCATGATTTTCTTAAGGCGGACGGTTTTACCTTACGTGAGCGCATTAACTTTGCCCGTAAAGGACTTCCGAAAGTCTTTGGCCCTAAAGGTTTTCTGTTTCCAATGGCTAAATCTTGGCTGGATTATTTCCGTCCAAGTTTTCATCCTTGGCAGCATCCTGCCATTGCTCAATATCAAGTTTGGTTGGATACCTTTGCACAGACAGGTGATCCGATAGCGGCAGGTGAAGCGTTTCATCAGTCTGGAAAGTAAGACTGTACAAAAAATAATCTTATTTTATTCAAAGCTCAATCTGAAGGTTGGGCTTTTTTTATTCCATGAGGGTAGAACTAGGAGTATGGTGTGGTGAAGTATTAACCAATCTGCGATTGGGGGTGCTTAAAAATACGGCACGTTTAAGTGTCGATTATCTAAAAGAACAACAAATGATGTCGATTTTTACCTATTGATTAGCGTGATGCTAAAGGTATGAAGCGGCATCTCAGGAGAACAAGAATGAATATGGCTGTTGCCCCTCACCGCAATAACCTGAAAGCGAGCATTGTCGTACGCGAAAAGTTAGATTTTAAGTTAGACCTTCATATTCCAAGGTATTGGTATGGGAATGATGCGTTTATGACCCGATTTTGGGGGGGTGTTTTTGCGACGTTCCCAGAAGGTGAGCGTTATTTTATCAGCAGCTTGCGTCCGTTTCGTGATCAAGTGATCAATTCGAATTTGCAGCAAGAAATGAAAGATTTTATGTGCCAGGAAGGACAGCATGGTTTAGTTCATACCGAGTTTAACCAGATTTTGCAGGAACAAGGCATGCCGATCGATAAGCTGATTCACTACCAGCATCGAATGTTCAATTTTCTGCTAGGGTGCTTTTCGGCGAAATATAATTTGGCGATTACAGCGGCGTGTGAACATATTACGGCTTTAATGATGGAATGTTTTTTTACGAAAAAGGACACGATGGCACATGTAGATTACCGTGTTCGCGCCATGTTGGCGTGGCATTCAATCGAAGAGGTTGAGCATAAGGCTGTGGCGTTTGATGTGATGAACGTTGTCAATGTTTCTTATTTAACGCGTGTCTCCGCGATGTTGTTTTTAGTGTTTTTCTTTACGATTGATTCACTGAGAATGACGAATTATTTTCTAAAGGCAGATGGCTTTAGCTTTTTACAACGGATGAAGTTGATTCTAGGTGGTATATCTAAGCTATTTGGGCAAGATGGAATGCTTGCGCCCATGGGTAAATCTTTTTTGAAATATTTTCGTCGAGACTTTCATCCATGGCAACAGCCAACTTTGGCGCATTATCAAGTGTGGTTAGATGTTTATGAACAGACAGGTGATCCGATTGCGGCAGGCGAGGCGTTTCATCAGGCAGGGAAGTGAGTTTTTCTTTGCTACTCATTAGCGGAGTTGAAATAGGGTGTTTTCTGATTGTGAAGATTGTTGAGATGTACACTTTGACTCCGCTCAGTGAACTTTGATGTTGTGAGCAAAATTGATATAAAAAAGCCCAATCAAATGACTGGGCTTTTTTCTTGCATTTTAGGCGATTAACCTTTTGCTTCTTCAGCCTTTGGCTTTTCACGCAGACGAATACCTAAATCACGCAGTTGATTGGGTTCAACAGGTGCAGGTGCCTGTGTCAGTGGACATTCAGCAGTTTTGGTTTTCGGGAATGCGATGACGTCACGAATCGATGATGCGCCAGTCATGAGCATGATCAAACGATCTAAACCGAATGCCAAGCCACCATGCGGTGGTGCGCCGTATTTCAGCGCATCAAGCAAGAAGCTAAATTTGTCAGCCGCTTCTTCATCAGAAATGCCCAGTGCTTCAAACACCGCTTTTTGCATTTCTAAGGTAAAGATCCGCAAGCTACCGCCACCCAACTCAGTGCCGTTCAATACCATGTCGTAAGCGACAGAGAGGGCAGCGCCTGGGTTCGCTTTCATTTCTTCTACGCTGCCTTTAGGCAGGGTGAATGGATGGTGAACTGATGTCCATTGACCATCGCCAATTTCTTCAAACATTGGGAAGTCAACAACCCAAAGTGGCGCCCATTCGCAGGTTGCCATGCCGAGGTCATGACCGATCTTGATACGTAGTGCGCCCATTGCATCGTTAACGATTTTGGCTTTGTCCGCACCGAAGAAAATCAAGTCGCCATTTTGTGCGCCAGTCCGTTCGATGATGGTTTGCAATGCAGCATCAGGGAAGAACTTAACGATCGGTGATTGCAGACCTGTTTCTTTGCCATCCAAACCATTGTTGATTTTGGTGATGTCATTGATTTTGATGTATGCCAAACCTTTCGCGCCGTAAATGCCGACGAATTTGGTGTAGTCATCGATTTTGCCACGTGACAAGTCACCTGCGTTCGGTACACGAAGTGCAACCACACGGCCTTTAGGATCTTTTGCAGGCGCAGCGAAGACTTTGAAGTCGATGTCTTGTAGCAAGTCAGCGATATCAACCAATTCAAGCGGGATACGCATGTCTGGTTTGTCAGATGCAAAACGACGCATCGCTTCGGCATAAGTCATGCGTGGGAATGTATCGAATTTGATGCCCATGAGGTTATCAAACAGTTTAACGATCATGCCTTCCATCATGGTCATGATGTCTTCGTCACTCATAAATGACGTTTCAACGTCGATCTGAGTGAATTCTGGTTGACGATCAGCACGCAAGTCTTCGTCGCGGAAGCATTTCGCTATTTGGTAATAACGATCAAAACCAGACACCATCAGCAATTGTTTGAACAACTGTGGGGATTGTGGCAATGCAAAGAAGCTACCCGGTTGTGTACGTGAAGGCACGAGATAGTCGCGTGCACCTTCAGGGGTTGCGCGAGTCAGAATTGGGGTTTCAACGTCGAGGAAACCATTTTCATCCAAATAGTTACGGATTTGGCTGGTGACTTTCGAGCGGAAACGCATGCGCTCTAACATTTCTGGACGACGCATGTCCAAGTAACGATATTTCAGACGGTTCTCTTCAGAAACGTTGGTGAAGTCATCGTTCAATGGAAATGGAGGCGTTTCAGAGGTCGCGAGAACTTCAATTTCTTTTGCGAGAACTTCAATTTGACCGCTGACGATATTAGCGTTTTCTGTGCCTGCATAGCGTGCGCGAACGCGACCTGTGATTTTCAGTACATATTCACTACGAACTCGATCAGCCGTTGCAAAGGCTTCTGGAGTATCTGGGTCGATCACGACTTGAACGAGACCATCACGATCGCGCATGTCTAAAAAAATAACGCCACCATGATCACGGCGACGATGTACCCAGCCGCAGAGGGTAACGGTTTGTTCGAGCAGGGCTTCGGTTAATGAGCCACAGTAATGGGTTCGCATCATGGCGTAGGTACTTTCCAACGAATTCTATAAAGGGCAAGATTATGACGTATGCGGCTGTTTACAACAAGGTCTTGGTGGTGGCTATCGTAATCAATGTCGTTGATTTAGTCTGCGGAGGTCGTGATGCGCTGTGACGTGTCAACGCCCTGACATCTCACAACCCGTATTTGTAAAATTGCAATCTGTGTGTGATTTATATATAAAATATTC
>JACMMY010000242.1 GCA_014378805.1 Moraxellaceae bacterium | reverse complement strand
TTATTGTGCAGGTGCGTGGCACACTTTCCACAGAAGACTTAAAGCGATTGAATCAAGGTTTTTATCATAAAGGTGAATTATTGCCTGCGGCAAAAGTGAGTTGGCAAAATGAAGATCACCTGCGCATTGCGCTGAAAAATGTCCAGCTCGATCAAATTGAAAAAATGTGTCAAGGCGTTGGTTTAGATGTGTTATCCATGAAACGGATTCGTATTGGTCGTATCTCGATGTCGAAACTGACGGAGGGCGAGTGGCGCTATTTATTGGGTTATGAGCGATTTTGATACATTGAATCATTTAGCGAGTCAAAAACCTTCATCTGAAGGTTTTTTTATAGTCAATAAAATATTTAAGGAGGTATTTCGGAATTACAAAAGTGAAAACTGATTGTGATAACCATATGATGAACAAAAATAATTATTTCTTAATATAAACATGGATATTTTCCATGGAGTTGTTGAAATGGATATGATTTTACTTGATGGGCTCGCAGAAATTGATAGGTTGGTTACAGTGGCTTTGGGGGGTTCTTTGACATCAACAACCTGTCCGATGTTTGTACCGCCTAATCGGTTCATTAAGCTCCGATTTTGGCCTCAGCCTGTCTACAGTAGTGATTGCAGAGATTTAATTTAATCTCTGCAAAACTAGCCCAAGGAACGACAAATGCTGAGAAAATTACAGCAGACCTCAATATTTCACTACTTTGCTGAACTATCCATGGTGGTATAACTCAAAAATGTTATACCAAAAGTTATACCGCTTTTGCTTGGATTGCAATGTACTCCTTCGGATTGTATTGGACAAGAAAAAAGCCCCAAATGCTTGTAAACATTGGGGCTTTAGGAATTTCTTGGAGCTCTTTGGAACATAAAATGGTGCCCAGAGCGGGACTTGAACCCGCACACCCGAAGGCGAGGGATTTTAAATCCCTTGTGTCTACCGATTTCACCATCTGGGCAGATGGATTTTTTACAGATACCAGTTCAAAACTTTCGTTTAAAACCATACTACAAAAATCATGGAGGCTGGAGCCGGAATCGAACCGGCGTCAGCGGATTTGCAATCCGCGGCATAACCATTTTGCTATCCAGCCAAGGAGGCACATATTAGCAGGTGGTCTTAAAAAAACAAGCATTTGATTGTCGAAATCGCCCAAAAAAACAACCTTCGCACTCAAATTGCATTCTAACTCATGCTACATGCGGTATTATACTTGCCAAAATTTGATCTTTTTGGAGTATTTTCATGGCAACGTTACTCAATGGTCGCGTCCTTGCACAGCACATAGAAGCCGATTTACAGGCTCGTGTAGCGACATTAAAAGAAAAATCAGGCCGTACTCCAATTTTAGCGGCGATGTTGGTCGGTGATGATGGTGCTTCTGCGACGTATGTTCGTATGAAAGGAAATGCCTGTGCGCGTGTGGGAATGGAGTCTTTAAAGGTTGAACTCCCACAATCAACGACCACTGATCAATTACTTTCAGAAATCGCTAAGCTGAATGCAAATCCAGATGTGCACGGTATTTTGTTGCAACATCCAGTGCCAGAGCAGATCGATGAGCGCGCGTGTTTTGATGCGATTGATTTGGCCAAAGATGTGGATGGCGTGACTTGCTTAGGATTTGGTCGTATGAGTATGGAAGAGTCTGCATATGGCTCAGCGACGCCACAAGGCATCATGACACTATTAACCGAAAATGACATTCAAATCGAAGGTAAACATGCCGTTGTGGTTGGCCGTAGTGCGATTTTGGGCAAGCCAATGGCGATGATGTTGCTTGCGGCGAATGCGACCGTCACAATTTGTCATTCACGGACGAAGAATCTTGCTGAACTGGTGAAACAAGCCGATATCGTGGTTGGTGCAGTCGGTAAACCAGAATTGATTAAAAAAGATTGGATTAAAGCAGGCGCTGTCGTGGTTGATGCAGGCTTTCATCCGCGTGATGGCGGCGGTGTCGGTGATATCGAGTTAGGTGGTATAGAACACATTGCGAGTGCGTATACGCCGGTTCCAGGTGGTGTGGGGCCTATGACGATTACCACGCTGATTCGCCAAACTGTTGAAGCTGCAGAAAAAGCACTGGGTTAAATCGTTAATGACAGTACCACAGGCGCCTCAGTATTTGCTTGATGCATTGCATCAGGTCATTCCTAACTCGACATTGCTACGTCAGACATTGCCCAATACGTCGATTGATCTTTGGTTGATTCCGCCTGATTTACCAACTGAGAAAATGGATGATGAGGTCATTCAACGGATTTGGAGTGATACGCCGTATTGGATTTTTTGTTGGGCGTCAGGTTTGTCGATGGCGCAATGGTTACTGGCTGAGCCTGAGCGCGTGCGCGGCAAGACCGTGTTAGATTTTGGTGCGGGTTCAGGGGTTGTTGCGATTGCCGCAAAATTGGCTGGTGCTACGCGCGTCATTGCGTGTGATATTGATCCTGTGTCATTAGCGTCGTGTCGTGAGAATGCAGTGCTGAACGACGTGACGTTGGAGTTTTTGGCAGACCTCTATCAGTTGGATGAACAAGTTGATGTATTGCTTGCTGCCGACGTATTGTATGACCAAAGCAATCGGTTTTTCTTAGATGAGTTTCTGCGATTTGGGCGAGAGATCTGGGTTGCTGATTCGCGAGTAAAAAACTTTAGTCATCCGCAATATATTAAAGAAGGTGAGCGAAGCGCTTCGACATGGCCTGATCTTGATGAAGCACATGAATTTAGGAATGTGAGTTTTTATCGCACGATTTAGTTTTTGTAATCAAAAAAATATCAAAATGGGTATTTAACGCCTCAGTCTATGGTGCCGCCAAAATCACTACGCTACTTGGACAATTAGACTTTAGATATGCTGGGCAATTGTCGTATTGACCTTGTGTGTTGTAGCACGAGCGTAATTCAGTGAGTACTGGCAATTCACGTCCAGATTCACCAGTACAGCGGAGTAATAAACTTTTTTCGGTCAGACCCGGATTAAGCTGTTGTAGTTTGCTAATGATGTGACTTTTAGTGAGGACTGTATCTCGCGGCGATGCTAATTCTGAAGGAATTTTCAAACGTTGTGCATAGGTCGCAATGGTTCGAAAATATACGTTGGGTGTCATGCCAGTACATGAGCCATTACGCTGCCAATCTTCTTCACGTAGTTGTTTGTCGGGCATCACCCGTTCAACGACACGTTCTTGTAATGGCGATAGATTGGTTTGATCGCGACTACAGTTTTCAATACGGCGACCTCCAATCCGCTCCGCTTGTAAGCTTGAAATCGTGAGCGTAAAACCATCTTGGCATTGGCGTAGTTTCTGCAAAGTTGGATCAAGTGCGCAAGCAGCAGGCGTCATGCGAATGATTAGGGTGAAACTGGACGGTGGATTAGCCGTTTCATCCGCATACACGGTGATACTGAATAATCCGCATAAAGTTCCTACAAATAAACTCATCACCATTTGAGTGAATAGTGATTTTCGAGTAGGAGACTGAGTTTCTGTAAGCAATGGATGTTGAGCGTAAACGATAACTTGAACTGACCGAGATGAGTTGGTTTTGGTTACATCAATCATAGGCATAAGCAATTTTGCGTTTGATTTCTCATTGCGCAAAATTTTGCCCATCATTCGACGTGTACAAGCTCTCATAAGTCGTTGCATATTTTTATACCCATCACGCATAGTATGCAGACTTCTTTGTTGACTTCCGATCATTCTATTCGGTATATATTTCATGCTTATATTCTAGAGCCTGGGATTGTTAAACAGTAGCAAGGGTTTGTAGGGGAACCGTATATGCAACGCTAAACTGCGCCTTATCACATTGACTCAAAATGCTAAAAACCGACAATTAGTGCTAAGGACCGACAATATCTTGACTCGTCGGGACTGGAATTGTTCCCATCCGTTTATTTAGAGACTGCGATCCTTGATTGAATATCAATCCATAATGAACGGCATTAGTCATAACTTGCTTGACATAGTCGCGTGTTTCTAAGAATGGAATTGTCTCGGCATATTGGTCGGCAGCAAGAGGCGCGTTGGTGGGTTGCCAACGCTTTGCGCGTAAAGGCCCTGCGTTATATCCTGCAGTGGCAAGCACGGCTTGATTCGATAATTGTGCATAAATATGGTTGAGATAAAAAGTACCGTAGCGAATATTGGTTTCCATATCAGATAGTTGCGATTGTAAGAAGGGCTCGCCCATACGTGCCGCGACCCAGCGCGCTGTGGTCGGCATAACTTGCATCAAGCCACCTGCGCCTACATTTGATTTGGCTTTAATCACAAAACGACTTTCTTGGCGAATCAAGCCGTAAACCCATGCTGGATCGAGTCCGACCTGAAGGCTGTAGCGTTCGGTGAGATCACGAAATGGAGTGAGATAGCGTAGTTTTTCATTATGTAGATTGACGGTGCGTTCAGCTGCGTAAATGGCTCGGTCATACCAGTTCATTTGATTGGCTTGTTCGGCTGCTGCGAGAATCATACCATCATCATGTTTAAGATAGGCTTGGCGAACCGCCCAATTCCATTCGCGATTTGAAAATTCCGCATCGGCATTGATGTTGCGCAGCGCAAAGGCACGTTGAAAATTGACATCATTTTTCATGCGTTGATAATCAGCAGGACTGGGAATATAAGTCGGTGCGAGTTGATTGAATGCAATGCCTAGTCGGTCACGGGCGAGCAGACCGTAATAATCATCATCTGCAGCAAGTGCTGTATAGAATGTTTTAACCACTTGTTTGGCTTGTGCATCTTCACGTTGTTCGCTTGCGCGTGCAAACCAGTAGCGCCAAATGCGTTCGTTTTGTTTCTCGATACTCATGGCATCTAAGGCGCGTAGCAAACTATTCCATTGGCCGAAACGAATAGCAGTACGGGCGTAAGCATCCGCCTCTTCATCGCTAAATGCTGTCCCTAGGCTGCGATCAAACCACGTCACCACGCGTTGATCAAAGCCGTACTTTGTAATATTAGTTGCATAGTTCATTGCGAGAATACGATAGCCATATAGCAAGGTTGCTGCAGGGAGACGGTCTTTGTCACGGTTCAATTGATCATTTGCAGCATCTGGATTGTCTGCTGTGAGTCGAGCCAGTGCATAAATATAATACATTTGGTCTTGCAGATTTGTCGTTTGCGCATCCGCTAAATATAACGATGGTGATGTCGCAATACTCGATAATTTAGAGGAGTCTAACGGCAAATTTAAACGACGAGCGACAGCGAGCGCACGTCCTACTTGTCCCGCACGCAATAGCGTTTTTAGACGTTGAACGCGATCATCATCGGTCATGAGAGGGCTAATCAACAGTTGATCGGCGACTGCTGCACAGAGATCCGAGATTTTGCCTGTTTTAAGCCATACATCCGCACGTAGCGCAGAGAGTGCTAAGACATCACCATTGGCAGCATTGGTCAATGCGACGGCACAGGTTTCATTGGCATCAGGATTTGATAAACGAGAGACCAATGGCTTGATTGCGGCAAATTCGCCAGC
>JACMMY010000241.1 GCA_014378805.1 Moraxellaceae bacterium | reverse complement strand
TTCAACGCATTCCATGATGTTGAAGAAAAAGCAAAAGCGGGCAATGCACATGCAAAAGCAGTTTTGCAATCATGGGCTGATGCTGAATGGTTTACTTCACGCCCAGAAGTTGCGCAAAAAATCACTGTAACCGTTCTTAAAGTGACTGGCGAAACCAACACTGATGACTTGTCACCTGCACAAGACGCATGGTCACGTCCAGATATTCCATTGCACGCAAATGCAATGTTGAAAAACGTTCGTGATGGGATCAATCCTGAGAAACCAGGTGAAATTGGCCCAATCAAACAAATCGAAGCATTGAAATCAAAAGGTCATATCGTTGCTTACGTTGGCGACGTTGTGGGTACAGGTTCAAGCCGTAAATCAGCAACCAACTCGGTTCTTTGGTTCACTGGCGATGACTTGCCATTCATTCCAAACAAACGTGATGGTGGTGTTTGTATTGGTACTAAAATCGCACCGATTTTCTTCAACACCATGGAAGATGCGGGCGCACTGCCATTTGAAGCAGACGTTGCTAACCTGAACATGGGCGATGTGATCGACATTTTCCCATACGAAGGCAAAATCACTAAAAATGGTACAGACGAAGTTCTGTCTACCTTTGAATTGAAATCACAAGTATTGCTCGACGAAGTTCGTGCAGGCGGTCGTATTAACCTGATTATCGGTCGTGGTTTGACTGGCAAAGCGCGTGAAGCGTTGGGTCTACCAGTTTCAACTCTGTTCCGTACACCTGTACAACCTGCGGACACTGGCAAGGGTTTCACCCAAGCACAGAAAATGGTTGGTCGTGCATGTGGTTTGCCAGAAGGTCAAGGCGTTCGTCCAGGTACATACTGCGAACCAAAAATGACCACAGTCGGTTCACAAGACACTACTGGTCCAATGACCCGTGATGAATTGAAAGACTTGGCATGTTTGGGCTTCTCTGCTGACCTCGTCATGCAGTCATTCTGCCACACAGCAGCCTATCCAAAACCAGTTGACGTGACCACGCATCACACATTGCCTGACTTCATCATGAACCGTGGTGGTGTATCACTGCGTCCAGGCGACGGTATCATCCATAGTTGGTTGAACCGTATGTTGTTGCCAGATACTGTCGGTACGGGTGGTGACTCACATACGCGTTTCCCAATCGGTATTTCTTTCCCAGCGGGTTCAGGTCTTGTAGCGTTTGCTGCTGCGACTGGCGCGATGCCGTTAGATATGCCTGAATCAGTCTTGGTTCGTTTCAAAGGCAAAATGCAACCGGGTATCACTTTACGTGACCTCGTCCATGCAATTCCTTATGCAGCGATTCAACGTGGCGAATTGACCATCGAGAAGAAAGGCAAAAAGAACGTATTCAACGGTCTGATCCTTGAAATCGAAGGTCTGGAAGATTTGACTGTAGAACAAGCATTTGAATTGTCAGATGCGTCTGCTGAGCGTTCAGCGGCGGGTTGTTCGATCACTCTTTCAGAAGCGTCTGTGGCTCAATACCTGACTTCTAACATGACCATGTTGAAGTGGATGATTTCACAAGGTTACGGCGATGCGCGTACCATTGCGCGTCGTGTTGAAGCGATGGAAAAATGGTTGGCTAACCCAAGCCTGCTGCGTGCTGATGCTGATGCTGAATACGCAACCATCTATGAAATCGACTTGAACGAAATTAAAGAACCAATCCTGTGCTGCCCGAACGATCCAGATGATGCGAAACCATTGTCACAAGTTGCTGGCACTAAGATTGATGAAGTGTTCATCGGTTCATGTATGACTAACATTGGTCACTTCCGTGCTGCTGGTAAGTTGCTCGACAAAGTTGAGGGTGGTTCACTCGCAACGCGTCTATGGCTTGCTCCGCCAACACGTATGGACGAACATCAGTTGATGGAAGAGGGTTACTACAACATTTACGGTCGTGCTGGTGCGCGTACTGAAATGCCAGGTTGCTCGCTGTGTATGGGTAACCAAGCACGTGTTGCACCTAACACGACTTGTGTATCGACTTCTACACGTAACTTCCCGAACCGTTTGGGTCAAGGTGCAAACGTGTACTTGGCTTCTGCTGAATTGGCGTCTGTTGCAGCGGTTTTGGGCAAGTTGCCAACTGTTGAAGAGTACATGGGTTATGCTGCAACGATTAATAGCATGTCAGCTGACATTTATCAATATTTGAACTTTGATAAAATGGCTGAATACACCAACCAAGCTGACAAAATCGAAACTGGTAAAATCACCGTTGCTCAATTGACTTAATTTATTGATTTATTGCGATAAATGAGTTAAAAATACCCTACTAAATTGTAGGGTATTTTTTTGTGGAAAATTTATTAGAAGAACTTAAAAGCAGTGAGACAATAATAGATAAATTTATTGATGGAAAGAGTTATGAAATTAGTAAGATCGATATAAAGAATAATATTTTTCTTAGTTTAAGTGTCAGGAATATTAATGATGTGTTTAAATTAGAGCATAATTCAGATACGGATGGTAGTGTTGATACCTTTGTTAGTATTTATACAAATTGTAAAAAATATTTAAATATAGATAATTTGCCAGCTTTAGGTTGGGATGGCTACGACTCAAATTATAATAATCGGATGTTTGAAGATATTAAATTGTTATCCAAATATAAGATGTTGTTTAATATTTTGCCTTTATTTTATAGAAAAAATAAAAACATATACAGCTTAAAAGGAGAGGGTGGTAAACTTTTTTTAAACTATGAAAGTAGTGATTATTTTAAATATGAATGTTATGATATTCTTTTAACAAGAATTAATTCAATAGTTAATTTTAATAATACATTTCATGGTTTTGATGAGCTTCAGTTGATCACTCGTCGATACTTTAGTTCTGATAAATTTTATATAAGTTATGATGATCAGATTGAAGTCTATAAAAAGTTTGTTGGTGTTTATTTAAATGATTATAAAAATTATTTTTATTTACTTTCAGATGATTTTTTAATCCCATTGGCAGATTTTTGCTTAGAGGATTTTAAAAAATTTCATGCAGGAGTTCAAGTTTTAAATCAATTTTCCAATGAGGTTTTGATGTGTTTTCTTCTATCAAATCCAGATTTAAGAGAAAATGTTCAAGCCCACGAGATTTTAATTGAAAGCGTGTTAAATAAAAAAGAAAACTATACTGTTTTCAGAGATTTCTTTTGTCGATTGACATCCTTATCACAAGATACCTTTGAGAAAATCATTAAGTATTTCATGGATGATCAAGATTCAGGTAGATATGATTTGAGTGAAGATGACTATATTGTTCCATTTCATAAAGAGAATGGTACTATTTATTTTAATTCCATATTTAACGTAGCTATGATTTCCCCTAGAAATCTTATATATGCTTTAAACAATTTGTCAAATAAAATAAATAAAGATGGGAAGTATGATTCTGTTTCTAAATCCTTGGAAATTAATTTTAGTTCATATCTAAGAAAAATATTTGAAAGCTATGGTCTAACAGTTATCAGTCCTGTTAATTGGAAGGTGAGCACAAAAATAAAAGGGGAGATTGATATGGTCGTAATATGTGATACTTCAAAAAAAATACCATGTATTCAGACAAAAACAGTAGGTGCTGCGAGCAACTATAGAACGTTGTTCTCATTACAAGACAACATGAATACAGCCATTGAACAGTTAAATAGATTTAACAGTCAAAATTCAGAATTTAAAAATTACGTTCTTAGTCAAATATCTGGAAGGAAGGTTGAAAATTATGAAATAATCAGTGGATTAAACTCGGATGGAGGGTTGGGGAATGCTTTGGTTTGGAAGCAGATTATAGATAATGATTTTATTCCTTTCAATATTGGATTGTTGGTGATTTTTTTTGAAAAATATAAAAATCTTTTTAATTTTAGAGAAAATATTTACAAACTTATAGATGATCTTAATAACCAAACAAATCCAAAATTAATTAAATGTGAAATTGATTTTACTGCTGAATGTTCTGTTCCATCTATTGTACACGATTCAATTGATGCCGATTACACTCAATTGAAAGAAGAAATGATATTAATCTCCAAAAAGCATCAGTCTATTAGTTAATGGATTATATCTGGCCAGCGTAGGGTGCGCACTGCGCACCTTTATTAAATTAATCAACAATATGGCGCACAATGTGCACCCTACACGATCTACTCACCAAACTCTCCATCATCATCATCGTTCGTCCCCCAATCCTTCATATATACACCTGAATTCATGTGTCGGTGAAAGGTTGAATATGGCCAATCAACTGCACGTTTAACATATCCATGCTTTACGGGATTAAAATGAATATAATCCATATGTTTAGAAAAATCGTCTTCATTCTGAATCTGATGTTCCCAGAAACGACGTTGCCAAATTCCCGCCTCATTTCGTTTAACATTTGATAATGATAATTCTTCGAAAGGAATCGTATATTCTGGGCAAGATCGAGATACAGAGCGTTTGATGAGCCCCCATCTTTTCCCAAAGTTGGCATCATTTTCAGGAAGTGTCCAGATCGTATGTAAATGATCAGGCAGCATCACCCAAGCATCAATTTCAAAAGGCAATGACTGCCGAACTTCATGTATGGCGGTTCGTAAGGCGCGGCGAATAGGCTCATCACATAGAATTGTTCTTCTTTTAAATGCGACCAATGTGAAGAAATATGTACCCCCAGTTGTATGGGATCTTCGATAGTCTGACATTAATTTTTTCTAAATTTTTATTATATGTATGAAATTATTTGTTAATAATAAACCAGATTGGTGCGCAGTGCGCACCCTACAAGTTGTCTTGTGTAGCACTGACAATGTTAGGTGACATTCAATTTAATTTCTGGGTTAAAATCCAGCCCTGATTACACGTTGGTTTTATTTATGTTCAGCACGATTGTTGTGAACTGCTTGTTAGTGACGATCGCGGTGCTTATTCATTATGAAGCATTGTCGTGGTTGTCTATGAAGTTAGCAAAAGCAAGTTTGCCTCATCGATTTAAAGTGATTTTCGGCGTATTTGGTGCATTATGTGCGCATAGTGTTGAAATATGGATCTTTGCTTTTGCCTATTATTTTATGTTGAAAAGCGGGGACTTTGGCTTTTTTCGGGGTGATTTTAACGGGTCGATGCTGGACTGTTCATACTATTCATTTATCACGTATACATCGTTAGGGTTGGGTGATATTGCTCCATTTGGTCACCTCAGATTTGTCACAGGCATGGAAGCTTTAACAGGCTTGGTTCTGATTTCATGGACAGCCTCTTTTCTATTTCTTGAGATGCAGAAATTATGGAATCATAAATAGCTTATTCATATTATGCTGTGATAAGTCCCAGCAATTTCTTATCGTACTATCGGCTGGATTAAAACCCAGTCTATGACCCAAGCACTGACATTGAAAGTATCAAATCCCTATGCATCTCGAAAAAATCCTCCAATCGCAAGGCTTCGGTAGCCGTAAGCAAAGTCGCCTCTTGATCGACATTGGTAAAGTGTCCGTGAATGGCACACCCTGTTTCGATACTAAAGCGAACTTCCCAATCGACAACTTTGAGTTCTCCGTTGCAGGTCAAACTTGGCAGTATCGTGAAAAAATCTATATTGCCATGAATAAACCCTTAGGGTTTGAATGCTCGCACAATCCACAACATCATCAGAGTGTCTTTAGTCTTTTACCGCCGCAATTGATTGAGCGCGGCTTACAGTGCGTTGGACGCTTAGATCAAGACACAACAGGATTACTCTTTCTGACCGATGATGGCGCATATTTGCATGCGTTGACCCATCCGCGTCGCCATGTCCCGAAGCGTTATCGAATGACCATGCATGAACCTGTCACCGCTAAGCAAATTGCACAACTTGAAGCGGGCGTTGAACTGATGGGCGAAAATGACTTATTACGTGCGCATCAATGTACGTTGGAAGATAGCCATATCTTGAGTTTTACTATCCACCAAGGGATTTATCATCAAGTGAAGCGCATGATTGCAGCGGTTGGGAATCATGTGATTGCGCTGCATCGCGAGCAGATTGGACAGTTTGGACTTGGTAATGTTGCCAAAGGGCAGTGGATTTATTTAGATAGTGAACAACAACAGTCGGCAAAGCAGATTGCAGAAGTGGGATTAAATCGATAAAGTTCATCTCAGTCCATTCAACACAAAATATATAATTAATTTATTTTGTGTTGAAAATAAAGCCCTTAAGTCTTTGTCTAAGGGCTTTCATTATTTCTAATGAATATGAAGGTTTTTTTATAAATTGGGGGCTTAGCGTGAGCAAAATGAGTTCAATTAAACAGTTGACTTTAGTCAAATTATTTTTTTATTCGTGCATACTTTTGGTGAGTTTGAGTTGCGAGAAAAAACAGATTGTTCATGTTCGTGATACAGGCACAGTCCCAATCACAGCAACCTTATATAGTACAGATGTGGATAGACCCCTTAAAAATTTTATCAGAAGGACAATGGGGGCGTGAAATTGAAGGGGGTGTATACGGCTCACAAGGCGCAACACCTGACACACCGCTGGGGTTAAAAACGGTGTCTTTACCTATTTTTATGTTAGAAGCTGGTAAAGGGCCTGTCACGATTCACTTACAATATTCGGGATTGAAAGTTAAACAGGGTCGCCATAATTATAGCGCAGATCTCCCAACCATCATCGAGGTTCATTGTCCCGATACTGTAGAAACATGTGGGAATAGTCGTTTAGGTCAGCAAGCATTTATGCAGTTAGGCAGCGATAAACCTTCGCAGTATGATTGGACTGAGGTCACTAAAGACGGACAAGTGAAGTATCTCCTAGTTGGTGAGAAAGATGTAAAATTTGAGATGCCTAGCGATAAAATGACAACCATTTATCTCTTGTTTTTGGTGCCTAAAGATATTGAAACACAATACATGAAGGCGACGGTTGTTTATGGGGATTACGCAAAAAAACGCCGCCAAAACCGAAGCCATTTTATGAAAGCGAAATCGTAGTTCATGCTCTGAAGTTTGTTTGGTTATTTGTACCTATTTTATTCTTTCTTTTTTATCGAGCGTATGAAGGCATTCCTGAAAATACCCCTAAAATTTTGGGTGGATATTTTATATTTTCAGGCACGGTGACTTGTTTAGTTTTTGCGTCTGCTCAAACGTCTACTTTAGGTCTATTAATCGTTTTTACAAGCGTTTTTCTGGTTTATGGGCATTCTATTGCTTTAACGATTTATGTCTTTGTCGTGATCTTGATTTGGGGTCCCGCATTATCTGTTTTTGCTAAAGATGACAATTACAAAAATTTATTCATGAATGTGTGGATGGTCACGGCGTTTGCTTTATATCTGTACTCAGATCGCGTTCGGCGAAGATTGAGTTGATTGGATATAAGTGAAGGCAAGTGAAGTTTCTGGGCTAAACTTGCTAGATCAACTCATATCCTCAGCACTGTAATACGGTAATTTAATACGGAGTAAACATATGCGTCATATTGAACCTGCGCCACCAAAGACCAATCCTAAGGCATTTCGCGCGATTGTCGAAGGACGCCGTTCAGTCCGTAAATTTACGAAAGATCCAGTGCCTGATCATGTGTTAGATGATTGTATAGATTTGGCTTTACTGGCACCGAATTCGAGTAATTTACAGCCTTGGGAATTTGTCATTATTAAGACTCCCGAACTGCGCGCACAAATCGCAGAGGCGTGTATGGGGCAAAATGCAGCGAAAACTGCGCCAATTTTATTGGTACAAATTGGTCGCACAGCGACATGGAATCGAAATGCTCAGCGAATTATTGAAGAGTGGCATGAAGAGGCAATTCCTAAACAAGTCGACACGTATTACAATAAGCTCGTTCAATATCATTTTACAACGGGTCCTTTGAATATATTAGGTCTGGCAAAGCGAGTCGTGAAAAGCGCTGTCGGCATGGTGCGCCCGATGCCACATAGTCACTATACCCAAGCGGATATTAAGGTTTGGGCGGCAAAAAGTTGTGCGCTGGCGTGTGAAAATTTTATGCTGGCTGCACGTGCGCATGATTATGACACTTGCCCGATGGAGGGGTTTGATGAGACGCGTCTTCGTCAGCTTGTTCCAATGGCAAATGATGCATTTGTGGTGATGGTGATTGCGATGGGTAAGCGCGCTGAAAACGGTGTTTATTATCCTCGCCAGCGCTTTGATCGTCAGTTGATGGTACGTGAGTTGTAGGCGTGTATTGATGATGTAAGTGTACTGTTATTTTAGTGGTTTTAGAGCACAAATTGGGTCGGATTCGTCTCTCTATATTCTTGTATACAAGGTCGTTGTATGGTATTTCTAGTCTGCTAATTCAGGCAAGGAGTGCTGTGATGTTTCAGAAAACAACAATTGCTGCGGCAATCGCAATATCCACAAGTTTATTGCTCGTCGCGTGTGGTGGAAGTAATGGTGATAATAATGGTGCAGTAGTGAGCGGCGGTGCGAGCACTGGCGCACTGCAAGGGACCCCAACAACAACAGCTGCTTTGACTGCATTGCAATTCCACGGTGCATTACAAGGTTCGCCTGATGGTCAGAAGTTAGAGGCCGCAGCGGGCGTTCCGAAATGTGATATCAGCGTGAGTCATATCGAATATACAACGAAAGGTGCCGCGGGCGAATCAACCACCGCTTCTGGTGCAGTCATGGTACCGTCTGGCACTGATCCTGCGTGTAGTGGTAAGCGTCCTGTAGTGCTTTATGCACATGGCACAACAACCGCTAAGGGCTTTAATATGGCCGCGCTGGTTGACCCAACTAATGCCGCCACAGGTGAGTCAACGCTGGTTGCTGCGACATTTGCAGCGCAAGGTTATATCGTCATTGCGCCAAACTACGCGGGTTATGACACCTCCGCGTTGACCTACCATCCGTACGTGAATTACAAACAACAATCGCAAGAAATGATTGATGCGTTGAAAGCTGGGCGTGCAGCATTACCAGCATCAACGGATTCAGGCAAATTGTTTGTCACTGGCTATTCCGAAGGTGGTTATGTAGCGATGGCTGCATTGAAGGCGATGGATGCCGCACACATTCCAGTGACTGCGGGTGCGCCAATGTCAGGACCTTATTCACTTGCCGCTTATGGCGATGCGATTTTCTATGGTAATACGCCACTGGGTGGCACTGTATTCGCGCCGCTACTAACGACTGGCTATCAGAAAGCCTACGGTAATATTTATGGCGTGACTTCTGATGCCTATACGTCAACGTATGCAGCTAATATCGATACATTATTGCCGACAACCCTGTCATTCAATGACTTGTTTATCACAGGTAAATTACCACAGACAGCATTATTCCAAAGTGCCCCAACAGGCAGTGCTCAATTAGATGCGCTATCTCCTCAAGATCCTAAGTTTAGCTTCGGTTTTGCTGCAAGCAATTATCTGATTAATACCAGCTATCGTGCCGCTTACTTAGCTGATGCTCAGGCTCATCCAGATGGTGCGATTCCTGCGTTAACTGCAAGTCCATTACCAGCGGCTGCTCCGACCAATACTTTACGTCAGGCGTTTAAGCTGAATGACTTGCGTGGTTATATTCCATCGATGCCAGTACTAATGTGTGGTGGTAATCAGGATCCTACAGTGTTCTTTGCACCGAATGCTCAGCTGATGGCTGGTATCATTGGTAATGTAGCCGCGGCGGGTGCTCCAGTGGCGTTTGCTCTGTTAGATGTGGATGCAACCAGTGCGGGGAAAGTTGGCTTTAGTAGTGCAGGTTTAAGTGCTGCAGTAAAAGGCACTATGACCGCAGCAAGTACTCAGCTCATGACTGCTTTTGGTACGAATCTCCAAACAACCGCTGCAACAGCGGCAATTGGAACTGTTGATGGTCATGCAGC
>JACMMY010000240.1 GCA_014378805.1 Moraxellaceae bacterium | reverse complement strand
TCCACTAGATCACCGGGCTCTACATTTCGTGTAAGTACTCTACCCGCTACTTCACTGCGTATTTTAGTTTTGGCAAATTGTGCCTGTAAGGCCGTAAGACGTTCGCGTAGCATAACTTCCTCAACTTCACCAGATGCTAACGCTGCTGATCTTAAACGTACTGACTCAAAGTTATTGCGTGCCTGACTTTCAGCCTTTTGAGCCTGCTCAATTGCTTCAGTTGATATTGAAGGTTGGGACAAATTACGCCGACGCGCCGCTTCACGGCTAGCTTGTGTTAGTTGTAGCTTTGCATTAGCTAAATCTACTGCAACTTGTGGACGGGTGCTGGTCGCAAGCTCAGTCAACTCGGCCTCTGCCTGCCGTACTTGGGCTGCGATCTCATCCGATCTCAGTATCAGCAGTAGGTCACCTTGTTTAACTCGGTCACCTTCTTGCACCAACCGCTTGAGTACGACTCCTGTAATTTCACTGCCTACTTGTGTACGCGATACGGTCACCACTCGTCCAGTCGCCACCACAGTTTGCACCAAGGGCATAGACACCACTGTATATCCCAGCATCTGGGGTCCTTGCCACCAGCGAAATACAGCAAAACAAGCTGCAAGTATCAGTATAATGATGATCACTGTTTTATAGCGGATAGCGCGCAATGAGCTTCTCCAGTTCAGTTTAGACGCGGGTACATCGACGGGAAAACACCGTCTCTTTTGTAAAATTGTTAGTCCTTGAGTATAACCATAACGCTTTGATTTACCCTATTACAATGTATCGGACAAATCATCGTTCTAAGTTTGAGCGTCGTGGCGAAGTCGCTGGTCATGGCGTTTGGGATGTGATTTATAAGCGGGTTTGATAACTCAAAAAGCAAAGATAAGTGATGGAATATCAAATAATTTATATTCCATCACTCTTACGCTTATCGCCCTTTAATTTGTGCCAAAATACTTTGATCTTTGATCTTATTATCCGCCGCCAACAATAACGCTTTGCTCAAAATAATTGATAACAGATGATCGCCTTCAAATGGTAAATACAAACCATCAGTTACGGTATCCCCTTTTTTACCATCCTGAACAATACATAAGTATTGATCATTAGGTTCCATCAATATATTGCCACTACCTAAATGGATTTTATAAGAGCGTAAAGTCCCTTTGACGATTAAATATTTGCCTTCAAAACGGCATAATGGCGCAATTTCCAATTTAGAAATAATATTATCTAAGACGCTTTTACGAACCTGTGCAGTCGCAGTCAGCTCAGATGTATTAAAGTCATTAAAATACCTTTGAATCTGAGGATTTGTCATATCCAAATTCGGATCAAGTCCAATAGAGCAAACACCAACAAACAAATCTAAATCACGCATGACTTCTGAAAAAACTAGCGCTGGAATATCTCTTACAGGAATAACTTTATGAGACTCTGCTGAATGGTAAAAGAATACTTTATCCGTAAGGACATATTGGTAAATCCCTGATGGGGTCAAGGGAAACTCCTCTTCCAGTTTCAATTCCAAACGCACACGAATATTCCAATGTGGCAATCCGAACGTTGGATCATTCGCACCATCCCAACCACCTTGCAATTGATACGACCAGCCACGCTCACGACACAGTGCAACAAGTTGAAATTGCTTAAGGTAATGACCTGCAAAACGATTTGAGTAACTTTCTGTTTGCTCTTCAGCAGGTGTGAGCAAATAAACTTCACGGAAAGCTTGTTTGAACGGCTGAACAATCTGATGTGCTCGAATCAGTTCACGCCATGCTTGAACTTCATGCATATCAGAAAAAATAGGATGCCAAATCTTAACTTGAGCATTATCTGAAATGGACTGTAATGCTTCGCCTTGGCAATTAACCAATTGCTTATTAAGCCACATCCCATGTTGAATAACACCTTGATCATCAAATTGCCAAATCACTCGACGACCTAGCCAGCCTAGAATTGCATGCTGAATAAAACGCTCTTGCCACGTATTAAATATCCATTGTCGATCTTTTAAGATGTTTTTTTCTAAGCGAGTTGATTGTCCAGAGATAATCGTTTCAACTTCAGCCGTGATTTGCTTAAATTCTTTAAAGTCATCGGCATGATCTTTCTTCACTGCGGCGGGTGGCGCTTTGAGAATCTTCCCATTTTTATCTTGCCAGACGACCGTTAGATGTTTTGTACCATCTAGACTTAAGGTCGCTTGATACTCACCAAAACTAAAAATCTGTTTGCCGTCCTGATCCATATCCAGTTCGGGTACCACCATTTCTTCCAGATCATCGGTTGTAACGCCTTGACGCAGTGCCGCTTCACGCAGCATTTTTTCGATTAAATTTGCCCCAACGCTGTATTTGACTTTTTTGCGTAATTTAGACAGTTGTACAACACCTACATTGCCTAAATCACCGAGCGCATATAACCCTGCATTAGCTACGACGGATGAACGCGGCCCTATACCATATAATTTAGTATAGCAAAATTGCACCATATTACTAACAGCCTGAGCAACTTGATCCGACTGACTTAAAGGACACATCCATAGCAATCCTCGAATTGCAGTGGCATTTTTCCCACTAAACGGCAAAGATTTAGTCGGTGATTTTTGTATGATAAGTTCAAGCCACTGCACGACACGCACTGCAAATTGTGAACGTACTGGCTCGACCACGTTCTCTGCTTTTTTAAGCCAACCCACGCTAGGCGCGCTAGACTTCGCCGTTGCAGCAAAATTCCACAAGGCATACCACGCGACTTTTTCAGCGTGATCAAGCGACTCAATGTCAGCAAGTATATTAGGTGGCCAAGACGCTGTGATCAAAGAGCTGCCAAACATATTTTGAATCAGCACAGACTCATCAAAGGGCAACTCTAAAACCTCAGGATTGCTATACAGTAGAGTCTGGATACGATCCTTCAATGCTGCTGGATTGACACCATTTTCACCAGTTAGATAATGCTGATCATCGACAAGGTGGATCTTTATGAGCGGCAGTAATGTTGGATCAAGGATATTATTTGCCTTGAGCTTTTCTAAAGTCGATAGCAGATTAGCAATTAACTTATGATTGTATATAAACGCATTGGAGTCAAAGTTTTGAAAAAACTCTTTGAGCAGCACGTTATTTTGCATTTCTTTACGCTTATAAAGTACCGATAATAAAGCCTCTAGCGTATCGCGCATGGAACCAGTCGCGTAAACTTTCCCTTGCTTTTTATTGAGTGCAATAAATTCTTGCGTTAAAAAATAAGTCGCTTGTTTAAAGTTGGGCGGCGTTACCTCAGCGAAAAACCGCTGTGCTTCTTCTATTTTTGGATATTTAGATTCGCGCAACCTTGGCTCTGCGTATATTTTAAGCAAATAGTCTTTAAGTGGATCAGCAATTTCGAAGGGAAGAACATCTGAACGTTCTAAAACATTAAATAACGTTTGTTTCTTCGTTAGTCCCCACAGAAGAGGATACAGACAACCTAATGCCCTGTTATGATATGTTTTATCATTAAAATAAGAAAGACTTTCGATTAACAAATTGATATATATACCCACATTATCTACATTTGAAAAATGAATAAGTGCTTCAGATGTCTTATATTGTGCATAATTGTCTATAGGCGCAGATTGTGTTTCGATAAAATAGGCGATTAATGGCTGCTGAAGTTCTGTGGCTAAAGTTTTAGCCGCTTGAATGAGCGGTTGGAACTGCTCTGCTCGCTGCATCAAATACACATTACCTTTCTCTTGACGTTCTTGCTCATCCATAGCTGAAAAACTCCTTATTATTAATAGTCAATTAAACATCGTGTTGAACTAAGTGCCTTTCGATCTGCCTCAACTTACCCCCCAACCAGCGGCACCAACTTTACAAACTGTACTATAGACACTTCAGATACCACTAACTCACGATCCAATTCGGTTACTTGCCGCTCATCTACTAATAAGAAAAACCGATTACTGCTAAACGCTTCTAAGGCTTTTTCATATTGTAGATCTGCATTAATTATCTTTTTCGGCTTTGCTTTCTCATACTCATTCAGCATCACTTCCGACTCAGTTGGCGTGACTAGACCATTAAACTGATGAAATTTTTCTGTCTCATTATAACTCGCGACTTCTTGGCGAATACGTTGCTCAATAAGCTGCCGCGCTGTCGTTTTTGAAGTAGGAATCTGAATTTTAAACTGCTGGATGACTCTACCTGTCAGAGAGCCATCAGACATCGTCAATGTAATGGGCATATTGTATTTACCTATCCTTTTGTATTTATTGAATGAAACCGCTTATTTTATACTTATTTAAACTCAGTGAAATTCCCCTTAAATATTAAGGTTTTCACTGAGTTTTTTATGATCTTAAATGATTTATTACAAAAGCACCTCAGCCACTTTCGCCGTCAACACCGCACCCAAAAACGGCGTATTTTTCCCTGATGACTGAATGCTTGTTGCATCTAAGGTCCACTGATGTGTCGGATCAACCACAACCCAACCACCCACCGCCTGACGCATCGTCTCAATTCCACCAATTTCAGCAGGTGACTGTGTAATACGACGCGCCAAATCAAGCGGCGACAAAACACCATCACGCACCAACCCAACACCGAGCGCCATAAAACTATCAAACGCCGAAATACCCGCTTCAGTTTCCGCAAACGGCATCATCTTTGCAGTCGCCGATAACGGCTCGTGATGACTACAAATCGCATCAATCACACCACTCGCCACGCCCTCACGCAAACCTTCACGATCTTTAAAACTACGTAGCGGTGGACGCACATGCGCGGCAGAATTGAAACCATCAATACTCGCATCCGTGAGATACAGTTGATGCATTGCCACATCAGCAGTCACAGGCAAATTCTTTTTCTTAGCTGCGGCAATCAATTCAACCGATGCCGCGCAAGACAACTGACTAAAGTGCGCACGCACGCCAGTCGCTTCAACCAACAATAATTGCGTGCTCAGTGCCACGGTTTCTGCAATCGCAGGAATACCCGACAAGCCTTGACGTGCCGCCATAAAGCCTTCGTGTACACAACCATCATTGGCTAAAACCGCATCTTCAGGATAGAAAAACACCGTCAAACCCAGCGTTGCCGCATATTCGAGTGTGCGCAACAACACTTCATTATTGGCAAATGGTTTGCGTGCATTACTGACCGCGATACATTTACCTTGCTTCAATCCTGCGAGGTTTGCAGGTTGTTGACCCTCCAAGCCTTTGGTCAATGCACCGATGATATGCAAATAAATACCGCCATCATCAAAAGCTTTTTGGCGCAGACCCGGCAACAGCGCACCGCTTTCCAACACAGGTTTGGTATCAGGTGGGATCACGACATGTAGGAAACCCGCAGCGCGCGCTGCCTGCCCTTCGCTTTTAAGCGTGCCATGTTGTTGTTCACCCGGCTCACGCAAGCGCGCGCACAGATCAACCAACGCAGGCATCAGCCATTTGCCAGTACCATCAATAGTTTTTTCAATCGTTGATAAATCAGTTGGCTCAGGGATCAATTGACCATGCCTAATCCATACCGAACGCACTTCGTCTGAATCATGCACTGGATCGAGTACACGGATATTTTGAATATGGACGACGCCAGCATTCAGATCATGTTTCATATCAAATTCGCTCATGCTGTCATCTCCCGCGCTTCTAACTGTCCTTGCATCGCCAATGACAACACCGCCATTCGAACTGCAATCCCATAATTAACTTGTTTTAAAATTAATGATTGTGGGCCATCAGCAACACTCGATGCGATTTCAACACCACGATTCATTGGACCAGGGTGCATGACAAGCGCATTTGGATTCGCCAGTTTTAATCGCGCCTCGGTCATACCGTATAACTTATAAAACTCATCCGAACTGGCAAGGAGCGGCGATGCAATTCGTTCATTTTGAATCCGTAGCGAAATCACCACATCACAACCCGCAACGCCTTGATCCATGTTCTCAAATACTTTCACGCCAAATGCCTCAAAACCAGTCGGTAACAAGGTGCGCGGTGCAATGATGCGCACTTCTTTTGCACCCAACGTTTGTAAGGCTTGAATATCAGAACGCGCAACGCGTGAATGTTTAATATCACCAATAATCGCAACCGTCAGTTCACTAAATGGACGACCTGCATGACGGCGGATGGTGAGCATATCCAGCATCGCTTGGGTTGGATGGGCGTGACGACCATCACCAGCATTGATAATCGCAACATGAGGACAAACCGATTGCGCCATAAAATGCGCCGCACCAGAAGCGGAGTGACGAACCACAAATACATCCGCCGTCATCGCCTCTAAGTTCCACAAGGTATCGCGTAGCGTCTCACCTTTTGAGGTGCTTGAGCGCTGAATATCAATATTGAGAACATTGGCTGATAAACGCTTTGCGGCAACTTCAAAGGTGGTACGTGTCCGCGTTGACGGTTCAAAAAATAAATTCATCACGGTACGACCATCAAGCAAAGGCTGATTCAGGATTCGTCCGTTTTCACCGAGAAAAGTTTCGGCAGTTTCGAGAATTCGGGTCAAATGCGCGCGGGATAAACCTTCGATGCCTAAGAAATGTTGTAAATTACCTGCACGATTTAACTGAAGCTGGCTCGGTAAATGTAACGCAGAATGGTGCTGTGCTGACGTATGCATCGACGCGATCCTTAATGGCTGATTTAATGAATAAGTGAATGACGATAAGTTTAACGGATTACACAAAAAAATGCCTTTAGAAAAAACATTGATGTTGTTCTTATTAATTCACTATTAAACTGAATATAAAGTTCACTGAGCCTGTCGAAGCGGACATCTCAACCACCATTTGTAATGAACCCGCGCATTTCGACAAGCTCAAAGAGCTATGTAGTTTTATAAAAGTAGATATTTTCAAACATAAAAAAACAGCCCAAATAAGGACTGTTCTTTTCACAACAACAAATTACTTCGTCAAACGCTGAACCTGTTCAGCAAAACGAATACCAAATATTTTCGCTGTCTCCAAATCACCCGGTAACGGCCCCTCATCAGGTGAAGAATCCGAAGGCGATTGCGCAAGTAACCCTGAAAAACCAGCCAAATAATTCACATCATTACGAACCGCCGCTTTACTGTTGGCAGGCATCAAACCCGTACCGACCCACAGCATCGAATGTTGCATCGCGAATGTCATTAAATACGCAATCGTTGAACCTTTATCACCATTCATTGAAGCAGAATTGGTAAAGCCTGCCGCTAACTTATCTTTCCATGCTTGGACAAACCAAGGCTTGCTGGATGCATCGGCGAATTTTTTAAATTGCCAAGATACGTTACCCATATACGTTGGAGAACCAAAAATCACGCCATCTGCGGATGCAAGATTCTGCCACGCTTCGTCTGAAATATTTCCTTCTGCATCAATCTTAATCAGCTCAACTTTTGTCCCTGCAACAGACGCAACGCCAGCATGAACCGCTTCAGCTTGCTTCTGTGTATGACCATAACCTGTGTGATAAACGATAGCGACCTTTGACATTTTATTTGCTCCTTTGCACTGTGTAGATGTGCTCTATAGTGCATCTATTACAGCACAGTGAACATCTCATTTTAGCGTAAAGACTGTGAAGTAAACATAAATAGAACAGATGTATTTATGAAGAATACTAGGCGTATATCACACAATATTTTTATACGGTAAACATCCCTTCGCTTCTTCAAAATAAGCCTCTACACCGACTCGCTCACGCACCGTGAAATCCGTCACAGCCGCCATAAACGCAGGCTCAGCCAACCAATGCATCGAATGCGTCAACACAGGTTCAAAACCCCGAATCAGCTTATGCTCACCTTGTGTTCCGGGATCAAACCAACGCAAATTCTGCTGAATGGCAAATTCAATCCCTTGGTAATAACACACCTCGAAATGCAAAGAATCCACGTCACGTATCGCGCCCCAATAGCGGCCATATAATGTCTGCTCATCTTTAAAAAACAACGCAGAAGCAATCGGATTTTCATCCGCATCTTGAGCAATGATTAAGGCTAAAGAATCAGGCATCGTCGCGCCCAATTGGGTAAAAAACTCAAGTTTCAAATAAGGTTTTTGACCGCGAATAAAATAGGTGTTTTGATAACACTGATAGAAGAACTGCCAGTCGTCTTGGCTGATATCTTGACCTTCCAGCCAATGACAACTCATCCCTTGCGCCGCTACTTTGTCACGTTCAACACGAATGCTTTTACGACGCTTTGCGGTCAACACATCTAAAAAAGCTGCGAAATCAGAATAGTTTTTATTTTCCCAAAGGAATTGAACGTTGATGCGTTCAGCAAGTTTGGGGGTTTTGGAATCAGATAAAGTTGCGGCTTGGTAGGCTTGTAAAAAACTCGAATCTAAAAATAAACCATGCCACGATGATGCACTCAATTTTTGCGCTAATGCCTGTACGCCATGAAGTAACGTCGGTAAAACTTCTGTGAGCGAAACATCTTTTGCCAATAAAACACGTGAGCCAGTCACAGGCGTAAAAGGCGCGCTGGTGACCAACCGTGGGTGATAATCCAAGCCATGTCGCGCATAGGCTTGAGCCCACGCATGATCAAAGACGTATTCGCCGCGATTGTGCGTTTTGACAAATAAAGGAAGTGCAGCGACAGGATCTGTACCACGATAGAGCAACAAATGCTGCCCAAACCAACCCGATTGAGCACCAATTGCTCCACTATCTTCGAGCGCAACCCAAAATGCACGCCGCATAAACGGCGTAGTTTGGCTTAACCAGAATTGAGCTGGAATATCACGAATGGACTCAACGACTTGAATCGAGAGTTGCATGGCGGCGTCAAGCGGCACGCTCGGTCTATAGGAATCAGGCATCACTTATGGTAAAACCGCCCATGATCGACATTTATTAAAACTTTCTAATGTTTTCCAAACACTGAGATCAGGTGACTGAATTTGTCGAAACGCCTCAGCTGTTTTTTGTTTATTGCCTGCATTACAGAAAAACAATACATTTTGATTGGCATTGCGATTAGCAACTTGGTCACCTGACGCAAGTGGAATACCATTATATAGAGGTGAATTTGGATTACTACTTCTTGGCGTTGTTGGATAGTAGCCATTTTGAGTTTGTGGTGGATAGGTTGTATTCAGATCATAGGGATTATCATAGCCAGCAGGCGGATAAACATTTGGATCATTGCCGTAATCATCTGACGAATAGTAAACCTGATTCGCTGGATAACCCGATGCGATCATTTGTTGACGAACATCCTCATCATAAATCAGTTGCTGCCTTAAATTATTATCATTGATTGCTTGAGCCACTTCGGCATCTGACCACGCTTGCGCCAGTGCAATACTGGTGATGACCGCAAACCAATATGGATCAGCTTCCCGATAATTTCTCGACCATCCGTGTGAGCGCCACCCATAATTCGTTGGCCAAGTTTGAGCATAGTGCACCCGATAACGGTGGGAATACCCTTGACGATAAGGCATGCGATATTGTGTGGCTCGATTATTATTACGCCAGCCCTGATTATCTCGATCACGGATATAGCTGCCTTGAGCATTCCCTTGATTTATGTTGCGCGTTTGATTGATTTGAATATAGCCATCATTGGATAAGTTAGAGTTATCGGCACGGACATAACCACGATTCGTTAAATTTGTATTATTGCCGCGAATATACCCATCACTTCCAATACCACTACTCACAACCTGATTACGTTCATTATTGGCATAGTCATTGCGGCGGTTTTGCTCTCGTATATTTCGGTCTCGACGATTATTTGAATCTAATGGTGGATTTGCAGTCTGAAAACGCTCATGAGACGCTGAATTATTTGGACGTGCGCCTACGGGTGCATTCTGGATTTTTGGTTGCGGACGGGTTTGCAGCGGCAGAGATTTAAACCCCATAAAGGCACTGGGAGAACGAGCACTCACTACCGCCTCTTGAGTCACGGTTGCCGTCTGCTGCTTATTACCCTCGCGCTTACCCTGCCCTCGTTGCTGACCATCATTATCATCCGCAAAAGCGGGCATCATCAACGTAATGACCAAACCACTTAAAAGTATCCGAGATGTTTTCATTTTTTGATCATCGATAAGCAATGGATTCCAGATAGACTAGCAAAAATCGTCTGTTTCATCCGTAATATATCGTAATTAGCGTAGTGTTCTGAGCATCATCTTGTGTCGACAATCCTCAGTTCAATCGCGCCATTAAACTGACAACAAATGCGCTTTCAGCTTCTTCACTTCATCACGTAAACGCGCAGCCTGTTCAAACTGCAACTGCTTAGATTTTTCATGCATTGCTTTTTCGAGCTGTTGAATATGCTTTGCTAATAGCTTCGGATCACGTAACAAATGCTCATCAATATCACTCGGCGTCGGTTGCAAAACACTGGTGTCATCTGGATCGTAAATCGCTTCTTGGACATTAATATCACGCAAGGTCTGACGAATCGCACTGCGCGGCGTAATGTTATGTTCCAGATTAAACGCAACCTGTTTCGCACGGCGACGATCTGTCTCATCAATCGCACGTTGCATCGATGGTGTAATCCGATCGGCGTACAAAATCGCTTTACCATTCAGATGTCGCGCAGCACGTCCGATGGTTTGAATCAACGCACGTTCCGAACGTAAGAAACCTTCTTTGTCTGCATCGAGAATCGCAACCAAAGACACTTCAGGCATATCCAAACCTTCGCGCAGCAAGTTAATACCAATCAACACATCATGCACACCCATGCGTAAATCATGGATGATCTTTGTCCGTTCAACCGTATCAATGTCCGAATGCAAATACGCGACTTTCACGCCGTATTCTTTTAAATAACTCGTGAGGTCTTCGGACATGCGTTTGGTCAATGTTGTGACCAGAACGCGCTCATTTTTGGCAGCGCGTAGATTAATTTCAGACAACACATCATCAACCTGTGTCAGCACTGGACGAATTTCAATTTCGGGATCAATCAACCCAGTCGGACGCACCAACTGCTCAACGATTTGCTCGCTCTTTTCCAGTTCGTACAGAGCTGGCGTCGCGGTCACAAAAATCGTCGCGGGTGAAATACGTTCCCACTCTTCAAATTTCAGCGGACGATTATCCAATGCGCTCGGCAAGCGAAAACCATAATCCACCAAGGTTTGTTTACGCGAGCGGTCACCTTTATACATCGCGCCAATTTGCGGCACCGACACATGCGATTCATCAATAAAAAACAACGCATCTTCTGGCACATAATCAAACAATGTCGGCGGCGCTTCACCCGCAGGACGACCGGATAAATGGCGGGAATAGTTTTCAATGCCGTTGGTATAACCCAGTTGTTGAATCATCTC
>JACMMY010000239.1 GCA_014378805.1 Moraxellaceae bacterium | reverse complement strand
TCAAGTATCGATAATAAAATACCCTACTTGTACTTCTAGGGCGCACATTAGCACGATGTTTCTAATGAAGCGAGCGTTACATCTTGTTGCAATTGTTAACTAAGACGCTCCACACATCTGTTGCTGTTTAGTAAAATCTTAAAAAACGTTCACTATTTCTTCGATTGAACACGCTTATAGTAAATCAACTCGATTATAGCTGTAAAGTATCATCAAAACAGTATTATACTTACAAAGCAACAAAACCAAAAAATATAAATTATTAAAATATATTCCTATGACTTTACAAAAATATCCTGTTGTAGCTAAAACAACATCTACACCAACCCACTACCAAAGCGGTCTGAGTTTAGTAGAACTCATCGTTGTGATGAGCATACTAAGTATCTTAGCCGTTTGTGCAGTGCCGTTAATCCAAAATTGGTGGCAGAATCTTGAAGCAAATAATGTTTTTCACAAAATTTCTCCAGTCCTCAAAGAAGCTCGATCTCATGCCACGCTGCACCATTCAGCAGTTTCAGTTTGCGCTGGATCATCCACAAATTGTACGGGTCGATGGCGTGATGGTATGCTGACTTTTATTGATATCAATCACAATGGTATCCTCAATAGTCCGAATGACTCGATTCTATCCTACACACCACTTGAACTTGTCTATGGTGAATTGACTTGGCGCGGCGCAGGTGGGCGCGCTCATATCATCTATCAAGAAAGCGGCCTCCCCTTGGGGAGCAATGGGTCATTGATCTATTGCGGTCAAGCTCCAAAATATAATCGCGCGGTTGTATTGAGTATGATGGGGCACACTCGCAAATCTCCAGATCGAAATCTGGATGGCATTTATGAAGATACCAACGGTCAACCTTTGGTGTGTTAAACAAAGCGCAACAATACGTTCGACCGTGCACACCTGTCTTTTTTTATCCACAAAAATGACCTTACAGGTCAACGGCAAACGTGCATTTATGCGCTATGATTTCGTATCATAGCCACATTGTAGCTACACACACTATTCTCGCTGCTATTTTTTTCAACTTTAGTTTTGAATATTCAGGCTAAAGCCTTTTTTTGTTTTTTTAAATTCGGAGTGACTCATGAGTGAATCAATCGTAATCGTTGGCGGCGCACGTACCGCTATGGGTGGTTTTCAAGGTGCTTTGGCGAGTGCAACTGCTCCAGAACTAGGCGCTGTTGTGATTCGTGCGGCCGTTGAACGCGCTGGTTTACAAACGAGTGATATCCAAGAAGTCATCATGGGTTGTGTTCTTCCAGCGGGTCTAAAACAAGGCCCAGCACGTCAAGCGATGCGTAAAGCAGGCTTACCTGATACGACTGGCGCAGTCACGATCAACAAACTGTGTGGCTCAGGCATGAAAGCGGTCATGCAAGCGGCGGATATGCTGAAAGCGGAAAGCGCGGATATCGTGGTTGCTGGCGGTATGGAATCCATGACCAATGCACCTTACCTGTTGCCTAAAGCACGTGGCGGTTTCCGTATGGGTCATGGCGAAATCAAAGATCATATGTTCTTTGACGGTTTGGAAGATGCTGAAACAGGTCGTTTGATGGGTTCATTTGCGCAAGATACGGCAAACAGCATGAACTACACCCGCGAACAAATGGATAATTTTGCGATTCGTTCACTGAAACGCGCGCAAGTCGCCATCAATGAAGGTTACTTCAAAGATGAAATCGTCGGTGTGACAGTTAAGGGTCGCGGCGGCGATACTGAAGTTGTGCAAGACGAACAACCTTTAAATGCAAAACTGGACAAAATCCCAACGCTAAAACCTGCTTTTTCTAAAGAAGGCACAATCACTGCGGCAAATGCCAGCTCAATCAGCGATGGTGCTTCTGCACTCGTTCTGATGCGCGAATCCACTGCACAATCAAAAGGCGTAAAACCTTTAGCACGCATCCTTGCAACGGCATCAAACTCACAACATCCAAGCGAGTTCACCATTGCACCTGTTGGCGCGATTGCAAAAGTCTTGGCTAAAACAGGTTGGACTGCTGAAGAAGTGGATCTGTGGGAAATCAATGAAGCGTTTGCGATGGTGACCATGGCAGCGATTGATAAATACAGCCTCGATGCTGAAAAAGTCAATATCAACGGCGGCGCATGTGCGCTTGGCCATCCAGTCGGTTCAACAGGTTCACGCATCATTCTGACGCTGATCCATGCACTGAAACGCACTGGCGGCAAGAAAGGGATTGCAGCGCTATGTATCGGTGGCGGCGAAGCAACTGCTGTAGCGATTGAATTGGTTTAATCCAGCCCGGTTGTGATGTGAAAAACGAGCCAAATGGCTCGTTTTTTATTGAAACTTTAATCCCTTATATCTGATTTAGTTTTTTATCAATACTGTTTTTTAAGTCTAATATTTTGGCATCATCATTGGCATTATCCGTGAAATCAAATTGCGGAACCTCACTTAAAAAAGATGGAATTCTTTTACTTGGATTATCGCGCAAGCAAATGATCAACTTATTCATGTCGTAATTTTCTGCAAGCACCTTTCTAGATAGAACAACCTCATTAATCTCGGACTGCTCTTCTTTCTCCACTAAAGCAAAATATTGATCTGAGCAAACAATAATAACCACGCATGCCCAAAGATTGACTACTCGTGATAGACGATTGGTGTCAGAACTCGGCTCACCCTCAGTCCAAACTTCGTTACTGGTATTTTTTAAACTCTTTGCAAGTTTCGCCAAAAATTCTTTCTGATTTTTATCATTGAAAACACCGTAAATATAAATGAGGTTCTCACCATTCATTTTAACAATCTCTTAATGCATCGTTATTATAAAGAAACTTATGAGTTTCAAAGTAAATCACCGCCCCAGCTTCTTCAACACTTCCGCCGCTGCCACCATGCCAAACACCGCTGTCACCGTCACCGCAGAACCATAACCACCACACTGTAATCCACCTGTATTACAACTTGAATCAGGCACAAATGGATTATCAATCGAATAAATACAAGTAATGCCGAACTTTTCTTTGGGCTTTTTACACATACCATTGGTTCGCAGTTCACGGCGGATTTTTGCCAGCATCGGATCTTGTTCTGTTTGCGATAAATCAGCCACTCGCACTTTAAGCGGATCAACTTTCCCACCTGCTCCGCCTGAGACAATCAGCGGAATCTTATTAAAACGACAATGCCAAATCAAAGTCG